>JBAZPJ010000029.1:0-11283 GCA_041648255.1 Candidatus Nanoarchaeia archaeon | reverse complement strand
ATTTTCTAAAAACAGTTTTCCTAATTTATAATGCGTTTCCGGCGGTGTAACAATTACTACAGCATTAATTTCCATATCTTTTGCTATTTCTTCAACATTTGAAGTTGTCTCTACACTCGGATAAGTCTTTTTTATATTCTCAAGCCGCTTTAGATCCAAGTCGCATACTGTCTTCAGCTTTGCTTCAGAATTTGTGGAAATATTCCTTACTATATTCGGACCCCAATAACCTAGTCCTACCACTGCAAAAACTACCTTCTCATTCATGAAACTGCGAAAACTAAAAGTCTTTAATAAGCTATCTATGCTTGCTTTATTCTTTAAATTTTGTTAAAATGACGAAAGGTTTATAAGGCTTCATCCGGTTCGCTTTTTATGAAAGCTTTAGTTACTGGAGGAGCTGGATTAATTGGAAGCCACATCACTGATTTACTGCTACGTAAAGGATTTGAAGTTAGAATTATTGACAATCTTCAGAAAGAAAAACACCCTTATGGAAAGCCAGATTGGATTCCGGAAGAAGTAGAATTTATCCAAGCAGACATTGCAGACAAAGAAGAAGTGAAAAAAGCGCTAGATGGTGTAGACGTTGTCTTTCATGAAGCAGCTTACGGTGGTTTTGCTCCCGATACTGCTCGTTATTTTTCTACAAACACAATTGGAACACTTAATCTTTTTTTAGCGATTAGAGAAGGAAATCTTCCAATTAAAAAAGTAGTAGTCGCTTCTTCTCAAGGAGTGTATGGTGAGGGAACTTATACTTGTCTACAGCATGGTAAACAGGAACCAGTTGGAAGAAAAATAGAAGACCTTTCTAAAGGATACTGGGGAATGAGATGTGAACATTGTGGTGAAGCAATGCAAGCTCTTCCCACTTCTGAACGACGATCACCAAACCCACGATCAATTTATTCATTAACTAAATATGATACTGAAGTAATGTCGTTGCGTTTTGGAAGAGATCTAAATATTCCTGTCGTTGCATTAAGATATAGCATTACGTATGGGCCACGACAATCAATCTTTAATCCTTATACTGGTGTTTGTTCGATCTTCTCCATTAGACTACTAAATAATCTCCCGCCCGTTATCTATGAAGATGGAAAGCAACTTCGCGATTTTGTCTTTGTTGAAGATGTAGCTGAAGCAAACTGGTTTGTTTATCAAAATAAGAACATTAAAGACCAAGTTTATAATGTCGGCACAGGAAAACCAACAAATGTTCTGGATTTCGTCCATACCCTCGCTGAGGTTTATAATAAGAAAAATGTTGAACCTGCTCTTCCTGGTGAGTTCAGGCCAGGAGATATGAGGGATCTTTACTCAGATAACACCAAACTTGCTAAAGAAGGTTTTACTCCCCGGGTTTCTTTAAAAGATGGCATTCAGAAGTATGTAGAATGGATTCAAACGAGAGAAAACCTTGTCGACTATTTTGAGAAAGCAAGAGTGCTCTTAAAAGAAAGAGGAATTATACAAACTGTTCAAAAATGAAATACAAAACAAGCGTCAGCATCGTCGTTTTAGCCTATAATGAGGAAGAAAACATTCAGAAAGCGATTACAGAGATATGGAACTATCTTCATGATAACTTTGAAAAATATGAAATTATCCTTATTGATGATGGAAGTAAAGACAAAACCGCACAACTCGCTGATACTCTTGCAAAACAATACTCTGAATTAAAAGTTTATCACAATGAACGAAATTTAGGATTCGGTGCTTCTGAAAAAAAAGGATTCAGTTTTGCGCAAAACGAATTGGTTTCTCTTTATCCCGCAGATTTACAATTTGACATTAAAGAACTTTGGAAACTTGTAGAACTTGCAGAAAAAGGTGCTGATGTGGTCATTAGTTATCGTATTAAAAGAAGAGATCCGATCTTAAGAACAATCAACTCAAAAATGTACAACTTAACCGCAAGCATCCTTTTTTTTATAACTTGGTATGGAGATATAAATAGCATTAAACTTTTTAAAAATTCTTTTCTTCGCAGCATACAAATCACTTCAAACAGCGCTTTTGTAAATACTGAAATTATTATTAAAGCTAACAAGAAAAAATGCGTTATAAAAGAAGTTGGAATTTCTCACTATCCTAGGATTGCGGGAAAACAAACTGGAAACAATTTTAAAGTTATCAAACGACAGGTGGGGGATCTCTTTTCTTATTGGTTTAAATGGATAACCGGAAAAGTTCAGCTCTAACTCATGGATGCCTCTTTTTTAACTAACTCCGCCCTAGACTTCCTTCCGTTAGGAGCAAAGATTCTCCCTAAACGAATTTATCTCAATACGACTCAGCAAGTTATTCGCAATAAAGTTCTCATCTTACATGTTGATCCTAAACTAAAACCTCATTGGAGCGAAAAAGAGTCTATACCCGTCTTTATTCCAAATCTCTATAAATCTGTTGTAGGGGATGTGCTTGCTTTCTTTGAAGACCCATTAACAAAACAACAATATCCAGCTCTCGTAAAAGTAAATAATTCATTCATTTTTAACTTTGATCCGAAAGAAACTATTGACTTTCTCACTGCTGAAAAATACGTTCGCAAACACAAACCGCTTCAATCTAAACTTCCTTTTCACTATCATAAAATACCATTTAGATTTTATGTAGGGAAAGTTCAAAGCAAACTTTATTCTTTAAGAAAAAAAGAAGCTCTCTTTCCTTCATGGCCATTTGAATACTCTGTCGAATTTATCCGAGCATTATTTTCTTACTGCACCTCTCAACTACAAAAAAATAAGGCTACTGAAATCTGGCCCAAACATAAAAAGATAGCTTTCTGTTTAACACATGATGTAGACACTGGTCAAGGATTGAAAAGAGTAAAACCTTTTGCTGATCTTGAAGCGAAACATGATTTTTCAACTACCTGGTTTTTTGTTGGAAAGTATTATCCTCATAACCACACCTTTCTCCAACAGCTTGTAGATCAAGGAAATGAAATTGGATGTCACGGGTATAACCACGATGGTAAACTGGCCTACCTTCCCCCTCATAAAATAAAAGAGAGACTTAATGCTTGTTTACCTTTTATTCAACGATACAACATTACCGGATTTCGAACACCGTCCATGATTAGCTCTGAAACGCTAAGCAATATCCTTCCTTCTTATTTCTCTTATGAAAGTTCTTATGCTGATACAGAACTTGTCAGTCCAGACGCTAATAACCGGGGTTCTTGTACTCTTTTCCCGTATTATAAAAATAACTTTCTTCAAATTCCCCATACTCTTCCTATGGACTCAACACTTCTTTTTTTGGGATATACACCCCAACAAATTCTTTCTGCATGGATTGAAAAATTGGAACTCATAAAAAGAATAGGTGGACTTGCCTTACTCGACACCCACACTGAACCTCATTTCAGTGGTCAACCAAAAATGATACCTATTTACAAACAATTCTTGGATGTTCTTGAGAGTCAAAAGAAAGAAATGTGGATGCCTACAGTTGGTGAACTAGCAAACCATTGGAAAAAAAAGTTTAATTAAAGACTTTCAATTAATTTTCTATGACTTGGTGGTAATCGTTGTAAGTATTTTTCTTCCCTTACATCGCCAATTTTTTTTGCAGGACTTCCTACTACCACTGCGAATGGAGGAACGTCCTTTGAAACAAGACTTCCCGCTCCGACTAAAGCGTGGGATCCCACTTTTACTCCATCTAGAATCTTTACCGCACCTCCAATCATGGCATAATCATCAATATGAATTCCCTTAATCAAAGATAATACATCTAGTTTGTCTGCTTTTGTAAATGCGGAAGGGACTCTATCTGTTAAGAAGATTACTTCCGAACCTATAAAAACATAATTCCCCACATACACTTTCTCACCGAATCTTAAACCGGATTGAAGATTACAATAATCGCCAATTCTCACTTCTGGTTTTATCTGAGTGTAGCTTCCAATCGATGTATAATTTCCGATTATCACTGGATTTCTTTCTGTACCATACAAATTGCAAAAATGCCAAACTCTGCTTCCTTCTCCAATTTGAACATGAGAATTTACAAGCGTATACTTTCCAATCTTCGTTTCTATTGGCGATTCGTCCATTCTTATTTTTCCCATCTTACAAACATTTTTATAGCTTCCGATAACGTCTAATTCGACTCTTAAACTAAAGGATCTGCTATGAAACCGGTTGTACATCTTGCCTTCAGCTACGATACTGAATCTCCCTTTGGAAAGAGAGCAAGAACTCCTGAAGGAAGGGATTTTCGTAAAAGGCAAATTGAACTTGAAAGAAAAGTCTTACAGGTTTTAAATCAAGAAGAAGTGCCTAGAACTTACTTTATTCTCGGTACCTACCTTGAAGGATGTCTCGAAGATTTTTCTGCAAGTGACTTGAGAGAACTTTATGATCCTGAAAATCCACTTAACGACCTCCAACAGCATACTTACTCGCATGAACTCTGCAGACCAATTCCTGGAAGAACCGATAAAAACGTTATGTCTACTCCCGAATTTGTAGCCGACTTAAAAAGAGCTAATGAAACTTTAAGTTCGATCTTGGGGGTTCAACCAGATGGCTTAAGAACTCCTTTAGGTTACTGTAAAGATCTTTCAGACATGCCTCATCTTCTTCTCGCATTAAATGAATTGGGATTCAGTTATGTTTCTTCCAACCTTCGAAGTGAAGAGCTTGAAAAATTCCTCTTTGGTGAATTAAATTCAGGTAGACAACCACACACATACCATGCGGCAGGTTATCCTCGAATTGTAGAAATTCCTTCTCATGGTCTGCAAGATCCGATCTTTACTAGAGAGAAAGCTCATAAACTCTTAGGTAAAGCTCCGAAAAATTCCCAAGAAATTTTATCTTATTACACTGTTTTATTTAATCAAGCTTTACAAATGGCAGAGATCACCCAACGCTCAATCTATATTGGTCTTTGTTTACACCAGTGGGCTATTGCAGAATACGATCCCCAATTAGATATTCATCGTGCAGTGATTGATAAAGCAAGAAAGAAAGGTATTGGTTTTCTTAGTCATGCTCAAATAAAGGATGAAATATTAGCTTCAGAAAACTTATAAACTTCTTAGAAATCCAAATTTCATGAAAATACCCTTCATTCGCTTAAACGATCAATACCAAGAATTAAAAATGGAGATAGACGGTCAGATCAAGGACGTCTTAGATAGCGGTATCTATGTCTCCAACAGAAAAAATGAATCTTTAGAAAAGGAATTTTCTAGTTTTTGCGGTAAAAAATTTGGATTAACTTGCAATGGGGGAACGGCTGCTTTACACTTAGCGTTACTTTCTTGCGGCATTAAACCTGGAGATGAGATTATTACCACTGCAAATACTTTCATCGCAACTACCGAAGCAATTGCACATGCCGGAGCAAAGCCTGTTTTTGTAGAAATAAAAGATGACTTTACGATTGATCCAGATAAAATTGAAGAGAAAATAACTTCTAAAACAAAAATGATCCTCCCTGTCCATTTATATGGACAGCCCGCAGACATGGATAAAATTATTTCAATAGCTAGTAGACATAATCTCCTTATCCTAGAAGATTGCTCTCAAGCACATGGAGCAACCTATAATGGAAAACGAGTTCCGATTACAAGAGGCGCGTTTAGCTTCTATCCTACAAAAAATTTAGGAACGATTGGAGAGGGCGGTATTGTCTTAACAGACGAACAAGCGGAACTGGATTTATTAAAAAGTTATAGAATTCATGGCATGAAAGAAAAACATAATCATGTTTATATTGGTTATAACTATAAAATGGGTGAGATTGAAGCAGCAGTGCTCTCTGAAAAGCTAAAAAAACTAGATGAATGGAATGAACGAAGAAGATCGATTGCAAAAAGATATTCTACAGAAATTAAAAATCCGTTAGTTCAAGTTCCAGTAGAAGATAACCGAAGCAAACATGTCTACCATGTTTACTGTCTACGAGTAAAAGATAGAACACATTTTCAGACTTACTTACACGGATTAGGGATCGATACGCAAATCCATTATCCTACACCTATTCATTTACAAGGAGCATTTAGTTATTTGGGATACAAGAAAGAAGATCTTCCGATTACTGAACAGATTGTCTCTGAAATTGTATCTTTACCTATTTATCCCCATATGAACAAAGAAGAAGTAGATTATGTTATTGAGAAAATAAACGCTTATAGCAAATAACTTAACAATTGCATTCTTACCCCTTCCGCATCTTCGGGATAGGTTATTATCATTACTCTGTCTTTAGAAATAATAAAGGGTATTTTTGCTTCTTTATCTTGAATAAACTTGTTTAACACCTGAACTATACTCATTTCTTTTTCTGAGTCTTTTTCCTTTTCTATAAATTCTTTTACTTCTTTCTCTAGGAAATTCAAAAAGTTCCTCCCTACAATGAAGAGATTCATTGAAACTAATTCTTCTCCGCTATATAACTCTTTTAAACTCTGAACCGAAACACTTATTCCTTCTATACTTTTAACATATCCTCCTTCAACTTGAATAATTCCCCTATTTACTTTTCTTTCATTTATTACATTTTTTAAAAGATGAGCTACAATTAAGTTTTCGATCTGCTTCTCTACATCCATCTTTTTACGTAGTTGTTCTAGTAAATTTCTTCCATATAAATCATCACTGTTTAGAACTAGAGCAGGTTCTCCTAACATCTCTTTTCCAGATAACAGGGCATGTGCAGTTCCGAATGGTTTCTTTCTGCTAAATCGTTCTTGCAGCTGATATATTAATGGTATATCTCTTTTCGATGTCCCAAGTTCTTGCTTTATGGGTTCCTCCGTTTCTTTGCTTACAATTATAATGATCCTCTTAAATCCAGCATCAATAGCTTGGTTCATTGAAACTTCAAGAAAACTTTCTTCGTTCTTCCCCACTTTAGCAAGACACTTTATTTCTCCACCAAAACGACTTGACAGGCCAGCTGCTAAATAAATACAGGTTGGTTCGTTCATATTAAAGGAGCATTAGCATATCTAGTTAAAAAATTTTTCATTGATGCTTTTGTTCTTCGGTTGATCTGATCTCCATTTTCGGTAAAGAAATCGGCTAATCTAGATTCTTGGACGATCATAATCTCTGAATGTTCACCGCTTAATTTTTTCCCTCTTTTTCTTCCTTCTTCAATCTCGTTTGGTGTTGCTCTAAATTCCAATGCATAATGTACTTGTGTATCGTTAAGTGGTCTTCTTTCTTCAGTCTTTGGATTGATGTACGTACCGATTAATGTAAATCCTAATGGTCTCATAGCAACTATCCGTTCTTCTGGAAGTCCTAATGTCTCTTCTGTAAATTCCCTACGAAGATTTCTATCTAGAGCCTCGCTCCCATAATGTTCTACAGTCTCTGTATCCACGTATCCACTGGGAATACTTTCTTTAGATCCCAACAATTGTGCAACATGTTTACTTCTTGTACCAAACAGAAAACTCCTCTCTCCATCTTCTCCCTGAAAGAATGCAATTGACCCTTGGCCTAATGACCAAATTTGCGGCCCATCTGAATAAACTCTCACGCCGGTTTGGGTCATGTAATCTGTAAAACCTACTCGCAACTCTAATACTCTCCCGACTCCCTCTTCTACTCTCACTTCGTGACTGCGATATTCTACCAATTGACCATTATGGGGGGGTTTTGTTCCGCCTTTTCTCGCAGACTCTAACTTGGTTTGCCAATCCCTGTCGATTCTTGCTTTAAGATCAGGGGATAATATTTGTGCAGGCTCATACGGTTGTTTGATAATGACACTATCAATTTCTGTTGCACCTTCTTCAAAACCGTGTTTACCACAAATTTCCATTAAAATATCGTAATCTTTTGGACTTAGTTTTCCAACAGTTGTCATCCTTTTCGAGTAGTGGTTTTATATATAAACTTTCCTTTTCTTATAATCTAATTAGGATCGCTCCTATATCATCGTGCTTCTTGTATCGGGGGAATTTTTCACACTCTAGATCGTTATCTTCTTTCCTTCTCGTCTTTTTTACTACTTCTTTTAAACCTAACTCCATCACTTCATCCACACGACTCTTAAAGTCTACCTGCGCTATTGGATCTTCTCCAACTGGGATTAAACCGTCTGTAAAGAGGATAACTCCTTTCACCCTTTGTAAGCTTATTGAACCTTTCCTTAAAAAATTTATATATTCTTTTTCTCCGTTCAAACATCCATAATTGACGTTCTGTTTTTTTCTATCCTCAATTATGTCCTCTTTTAATATCTTCCACTTATCCTCTTTAGATTTACTTCCTAATTCCTTCCATTTCCGCATTATCTCTTTGTCTGCGTCATAATCTTCTACCAGTAACTTAAAAGAATTATCTTCATACACAACAATGATCAAACAATCCAACAACTGAATCCATTCTAAGACATTTCCCTTAATCCTTACTGCTGCAAGCGCGGTTCCAAACAAATTTTCTTTTTTAGAAATATCAATTCCGTTTTTTATCATTTCCTTTTTGATCTTTTTATTTGCTAATTCGGTTAATTGTACCAACGATCTTTTTTTCTTAAATGCTTCTTTTGCGACTGAAGAAGCTAAAAAACCGCCAGTTCTTTTTTTTGCGTCAGTGAACTTGTTTAAACTGGTCATTCCATCAAACACTGCAAACAAATTTTCTTTTTTAAGAATCTGGTCTTCATTTATCTTTCCACTTCCTTTGTCTAGAATGTGTTCTACTCTCATCTTTTTACGGGGGCTTTACCTCTAAAAAACCTTTCTATAACTATCCTATTCGATAATAACCTTTATAACAATCGTATTTGCATATTTTCTTTATGACTTCAGTCGACTATAGCATTATTGTTCCTGCCTATAACGAAGAAAAGATTATTGGACAGACCATTAATACACTCCATACTTATTTTATAAAACAAGATAAATCTTTTGAACTAATTATTGCTAATGATGGGAGTAGAGATAAGACTAGTGAAATTGTAAAAGAGAAAATTAAACAATATAAAGAATTAAAATTAGTAAGTAATGTAACTAACATGGGGAAAGGCGCTGCATTAACTAATGGCTTTAAACATGCACACGGAAACATTCAATTACTCACCGATGCAGATTTGGCAATTGACTTTGAATTATTTCCAAAACTTATAACCACACTTGAAAACGGAGCAGATATTGTCATTGGATCAAAACATCTCTCCAATTCAGAAGTAAAAGGTTCAATTTTAAGAAGATTCTTTAGTAAAGGATATTCATTTTTAACTAAAACTTTTTTAGGATCAACCATTAAAGATTATCAATGCGGCTTTAAAGCGTTCAAAAGAGAAGCAATACAAAAGATCTTACCGACTATTAAAGAACAAGGATGGAATTGGGATACTGAAGTTTTAGTCAAAGCTGCTTGGATGGGATTTAAGATTGTAGAATTACCTGCAAAAGTCATTACGCTTTATGACCGAGAAAGTAAAGTCCATGTCGTACGAGATACAACAAGAATGTTTCAAGGACTTTATCGGATTTGGAAAGAGAAAAAGAAGTTTAAACGTTAAAGCAGTTCTTGAAACTTTTCTACAAATTCTTTAGTATTATTCCTGATTACCTCAAGACTTTCTTTACTCAACTTCGTCTCGGTTCCATACTGAAATCTTTCCCTCCCAAACCTTCCGGGCGCCAATCCCTCTCTTCGTATGATTTAATTCGGGATAAAGTTTGTCTCAACAAATAAATAAAACACTCTCGGACATACACCCTATTTTCTTTAAAATATCAAAAACGTCTAGCTCGACTTCTTTGAGCTTTTTTGTCTTCTTTTAAAGGACTTTTTTAAAAAATATTAATGGAGTCCTTGATTCTCTCCAGCAAATACATTTGCTCCTCTAAAAAAGAGAGCAGTATTTGTAAATGCTCTTGTAACAATATCTTTATCCAACCAGCAATATCAGCGAACGTCAACTCCGAACACTCGTGATCTTTCGCAAAATCACAAATGGTTCAAGAAGCAAAAAAGGAGCAGAAACTATAACAATTCTCTTCAGTATTCTTCAAACGCTAAGAAGTAAAAACTTAAACGTTCTTACCGAACTGCAAGAAATCCTCCCAAAATTCAAGAAACTGAACAATTACCCAAAACCTAATAAATATTCGTTCATCCGCACTCGATATGGAACAAGATTATTACTCAGTTCGCCTCACCTACGATCCGACTAGAAAAAAAGTCTGGAAAGCAATCAGCGAAGACCTTCAAAAATACATCCATGGCGTTGTCCTTGATCTGGGAGCAGGATACTGCGATTTTATCAATCTCATCAAAGCAGAAAAAAAATATGCAGTAGATGAAAATCCAGAATTCAATCACTATGCAGCAAAAGATGTTATTCCCCTAACTGCTTCCTGTACAAATTTAAAAAAATTCAAAACTAATACCTTTGATTGTATCTTTTGCAGCAACCTCTTTGAACATTTAGATGATAATGCCTTTGAACAAACTCTCAGCGAAATTAAACGCGTTCTTAAACCTGGAGGAAAAATCATTGCTCTTCAACCAAACTTTACTTACACCTATCAGCATTACTTTGATGATTACACTCACAAAAAAATCTTCACTCACAAAAGTTTAAGCTCCCATTTGAAAGCAAAAGGATTCAAAATTATCAAACTTAGAGCAAAATACTTACCATTCAGCCTTGAATCCAACCTGCCTAAATCCTACTGGCTTACAAAACTTTATCTTGCTCTTCCTTTTAAACCTCTTGCAGGTCAAATGCTTGTCATAGGAAAAATATATAAGTAACCTCGTTTTGCATCCTTGCAATGGCAGATCACAACGAACTTGCAGCTCGAGACGGAATTTCCATTCGAGAAAGCAAAATTCAAGGCGTAAAAATTATCAGCCTTAAAGCTAATGCAGATGATAGAGGATTTTTAATTGAAACTTGGAGAAAATCATGGGATATGCTTCCCACTCCCCCAGGTGTTACTCAAGTCTATACTGTTATCGATCCAGTAAGAGGAATTATCCGCGCATTCCATAAACATGCCCACTTATGGGATCTCTTTCACATTATCAGCGGATCTGCAAAATTCGGACTTATTGATGATAGACCGGATTCTCCAACTTACAATATGCAAGAAACAATTATTACTGGAGCAAGAAATCCAAGCTTAATCATTGTTCCGCCTGGAGTTTTCCACGGCTGGATGTCTCTAGAAGACGATACAATTATGCTTTCCATCGCAAGTCACGAATATGACAGAAAGAATCCTGATGAAGTCAGAGTACCTCCGAACCATGCTGGCTATGATTGGCAAGTTAAAGGAAGATAAAT
>JBAZPJ010000028.1:0-11397 GCA_041648255.1 Candidatus Nanoarchaeia archaeon | reverse complement strand
GAACTTGAAAGACACTCGCAAAATTCAATGCTTCATGAAAATCACCTTCAGACGTCGCACCATCACCACAAAACGCAACAACAACAGATTTCTTTTTTTGTTTCTTAAACGCCCACGCTAACCCTGCTCCATGCAATAACTGGGTAGCAACAGGAATACACACCGGAAGAACGTTTACTCCTTTTTTGTATATACTTCCCCGTTCATCACCGCCATAATACATTAAAATATTTTCTAACGGAACACCCCGCACAATAGAAATTGCCTGCTCCCTAAAATAAGGCACAAGCCAATCTTCCTTCTTCATTGCAAACCCTGCTGCCACTTGTAATGCTTCATGGCCTTTTCCTTGAGCGAATGTACTAATCTTTCCCTGCCTTTGTAAACTTAACATTTTATTATCAAAATTTCTTGCTAACACCATTTGTTTATACATTTGAATGACTTCTTTATCAGAAACCTTGGGCTTTAACTTTAAATCAACATTTCCATCCTTATCAAGAACCTCAAGATATTTAATTTCAAACTTTTGAATAACTTTTTCCGGCATCGTTCCTCTTTTATCAATTCAGAAGAAACGGTTTATATAAAGGTAACGAAGATCACCCCATCTGCGTTGCAGATCGTTCGCTAGTGTACCTTTCTAATGCCTTAGGATCTTTTATTAAAGAACTTATTACTCCATACACTTCTCTTCCTTCCGGTGAATATCCACCTAAACCATTTGCTAAACCGCTTGAACTGTGAGCCACCCTTAATGAAAAATGATTCGCAACTGTTTCATCTCCAACAATCACCCTCATCCTTAAGAATGAATCATTTGCATAACGACTTAACGAACCAGGAACTAAACCCCTTACTCCCAACATATCCCCTCCAATTACAGCTGCGTAATGCAAAACGGGCAAGTTCCGCCTTTCAGTTGTATTCACTTCCATTTCACCCTGCAACATTAACCACTCAGTATTCAACTTATCACCCATCTGAACTCTTCTTCCATACAGCATTACTGTTGGAGAATCAAACAGCGTTACATCCTCTACCCTTCCTTTTAAAATTGGTTTAAGCGCACTTAGATCCACACCGGGCAGATCTGTTCCGAGATAGTCTGCTCTTTCAAGATAAGAGGGAGCAATTTTCCCTACATGAATCACTCTTTGCTCACTATCAAAACTATTAGGACGAATGAAATCAATTACCATCGCAGCTAATCCACCTTCGTGCTTTCTTAATTCTTGCTGCAACGCTGTAAGTTTTTTAGTAACTTCTGCATTTCCATATTGATTAAAATCAACAACCATCCTTTCTTTTTCTTTTCCTTCTTTAAATCAATTTCTATAATCCATACTCATCTTTGAATAATAACCTTTAAATCGCTTAAAGAACATAAAACCTTATGAAACTGCTCTTTATCTGCAATCAAAATAAGAATAGAAGCAAAACAGCAGAAGAACTTTTTAAAGAAGACTTTGAAACAAGATCAGCCGGGTTATTTAATGAACACCCTGTTACAACAGAACAGTTAGTATGGGCAGATTTAATCCTCGTCATGGAAGATTCTCAACGAGAAGAACTTTCAACACGATTTCCAAAAATTTACCTTAAAAAACAAATTATTTGCTTAGAAATTCCAGATCTATTTTATTATAACCAAAAAGAACTAGTGCAACTCTTAACACTACGAATGAGATCAATCGTCCAACCACTCATTAAACAAGCTTAATGCTTCTTCCTTATTTTCAAAGACTTTGGTTGTGGATAAATGAAACAGGGGAACTCTCTTTGTTACCTTAAACCGTTTACCTTCCTTTGTTTTTAATTCTATAATTGTTACTTCTTTTTCAATTTCATCCATAAAAGAATTTCTCTTTTAATTTTTAAAAGCCTTTACCTAAATTTTCCGTAAAATTTCCGGCTAACACTTAAGAAATTCTAGAAAAATATTGTTATGATCAAACCCTAGCTTCATCTTTTTAATCTCTTCTTTAGAAAACCATTTCGCATCTTTCACTTCATCTTCCTTCAACTTCATCGTTCCAGTAAACGTCCCACTAAATACCATTACAAGCGCATGCCACTTTAATTGGGGAAAAATTTCATCAAACGCCCTAAAGAACTTCGGCTTAAACGTCAGATGTGTTTCTTCTTTTACTTCCCGAATAATAGCTTCTTCCGCACTTTGAAAATGTTCAATATGCCCACCCGGAAATACCCAACATTCTTTAAACGGCACATTATTTCTTTGAATTAATAAAAACTTTTTATTCTTTTCAATAATGGCTGCAACAGTACCTAGCGGCATTTAACAAAACTCACACACCTTCGGCTTCTTACTTGAATACTGCTCCTTACACTCCTTAGAACAAAATGATTTAGATTTAGTTTTCACTTCTTTTGCAATAGCAGAACCGCAATTTGCACACTTCTTTTTAGCCACCATCTTTTCAATCAATCATGTCTTCTCCTATAAATAGTTTACGAAACGAATTACTTAAACACTTTTCCAACCGCATCAGCCCAGAAGAGCAAATCCAATTCAGCATGAGGAATATTTCTCTCTACAGCGAATGCTTTCATCTTCTTTTCAATTACGAGATACCTCTTTGCTGTTAAAGTGTCTGGAATGCGTTTAATCGCTCCATACTTCACTAGATTTCTTAAAATATGCCTGTCAAGAATCGTTAAATGTTCATATCTCCCAATATTCCTTAGGAAGTGTCCACTTTCTTTTAATCCAAATCCCTTTACATTCTTTACAAGCCATTCTCTTATTTCAAATTCATTTTTAGATTTAAGTTGATTAATTAATTCCTTATTTAATTTCCTTGCAGCAACAATATATCCTGCTTTATTATGATGGAATCTTACTCCTGCTTTCACTAAGACTTCTTTAACTTCATCTTCAGAACCATTCTCCAATAACTTTAATTTAATTAAATTCTGAATTGCATTATCACATTTAAATGCACTTGACTGCGGTGTACATAAACAAAAACATAACTCTGCAAATAAATTAGTTTCATTCTTTCCAATTTCTTTAAACTCTTTCAATCGCTTTTTAATCGTTGGTTTTAACTTTTCATATTTAACTAATAATTCATCCATAAAAATGATAACCAGAACAGGCACATAAACCTTTTTATTTACAAATAGTCTTTATCTCATCAAGAATCTTTTGGAGAAGGACAACATCTGCCTTTTTCCATTCATTCTTTGGAATAGGAAATTCTTTCAACTGACTATTAAACGCCTCGGCAACAACCACTCTATTAAATTCAATTAACATATACTCAGGATAATTATTAATTCTCTTCCTACTTGGAAACATCCTTACTTTATCTGTATATTTTACTTCAAGTTTACCCAACTTTTCTAGCTGAAGAAGCGATAAAGGCTTTTTAGACTGGAAGAATTTTGTAAACACATTCTGAAACGTTACACCTGCCATTTTAGTTTAAGAAGAAAAAGGAGTTAATAACCTTTTCTTTATTTCCCTAAAACATAAATCTGCCAAAGGCTTTAAATTAACCACATCTTCCTCATTATACTCCAATAATAACTCTAAATATTCCTTATCTTTTGACGCATGAAATGCTCTCCATAGCTCTACCGGGTTTCCGTATAAATGACTAGGACGTTTTAAATTTAACTTCAATTCAATCTCCTTTAAACCTCCTTTCAATTCCAATGCTGCTGCCGCGTGCTTTAGATCAAAGTGAGGCATTTGAATCGCCCTATTAAAATAACGCTCAATAGTTGGAATATCGAACGCTGCACCATTAAACGTCACTAGCATTTTATATCTATTTAATAATTTAAAAAAAGCATCTCTTTCTAAATTAACCCCTTTTACAAAAGAACCGTACTCAAACCCGTCAAAGACTCCGATGACCGTTAATTCTTTATTTGAACTCCCAGTTTCAATATCTAAGAATAATACCTTCTCTTTAAATTCATCGTATAACCTCCATTGTTCTTTTAAGGGAAATTTAAGAAAGAAATTTGCATCCTCTTCAATGAGTGCCTTACCTGCTTGTTTTAAGATTACATCACACCGATCTTTCTTTTCTTTTGAAAATCCTTTAACTTTTTCTTTCAATAAAAAATCACTCCATGTAAGAATCTTCTGAGACCAAATACTTTGCTCAGTTCTTCTTCCTACCTTTGGTAAAAACGTAAATGAGTTTTTTAACATGTTCTTTCTAGGAAGGGAAAGGATAAATATTAACTGTTCTCTTTCTTCATGTGAGCTTCCTTACAGACATTCCAAAATTCGTATTTGTTCATGCTCCTAACATCATAAAAAAAGACCTCCAAAAACATCCATTTCTTAATCTGACCGGAGCAGCAGCAGCTGCAACTTGTTTTTATTATCTCACCACCTTAGAACATCAGCACTATCAAGGATCGTTACACGATTATTATGCCTACTTTCCCCCGTTCACCTGGTTAGGAATCCGCCTTGGACCGGAACTATTCTCTACATTAAAATATCGATCGAGAGTCGCTTCTCAAAAAAAGCTTTCACCCGCAGCAAAAATAGATTTACAAAACCTTCCACCCCCTCCAAAAAATAAAACCAAAAAAGGACTTACCACCCTCGCTCACGTCCTCTATGATGTGTCTCTTAAAAAAAGAAAAGCAAGGGATTACATTGAAGATATTTCCACTCTTGCAGACTGTTTCCCAACAAGCAGTTTATGGGGAACACTGAGAGCAGAATCAGTGCATTACGACGAACTCTACCTCGCTGACAGAGCAAAACTCCAAGCTTATCGAAAGTTTCGCCACAATATGCCCGCTCTTCTTTCCTTTTTATTTCACCGCCATCTTGCAACAGACAAAGACCCGCTTGAACGTGCATTCCACTCTTACCTCGTTGGACACTTTGAAGAAACGCGAATTTCTCTAGAAGCGAGCCTAAACGAACCTGATTCTGACCAGAATAAAACTCTCCTCCGAGCAGAAATCTCTCAAGAACTAGCAGATGCACTCCCTCATGAAAAGGACTCACTTTCATCCTTAAGAAAAACATGCTGGAAACGCACCCTTCCTTATATCCAAAATAGTGAAAGGCAACAACTTTCTGAAAGCAGAAATAAAGTCTATGAACCCACCAGCTCAAACCAACTTAAAGAAACTTCTATCCTCAAAGAAGGAACATCCGACTCTATTAACGAAGAAAAGGAAGTAGCACGAATAATAAAAGAAATTCTTGAAGAGAAATATAAAGGTTATTTTGTTTCAACACCTGTCGAAACTTTTGAAGAAAAGGGAAGCACCTTCTGTGTTATACGAAGAGAACCTGGAAGAAATCTTGATGAACTTTTACGTTCTCCAGCAGAAGAAACAAGCCAACTTGGAATAGCACTTCTCCCCGCAATCACCGACGCACTCGCACTTATCCATGTATATTTTCCTCTCGAAAAATGCAACCAAAAAGAATCTGAACCCGGAGAATATCCCCTAACAAAAACTTGGAATGATCTCGAGGAGAGAATTGGAAGAACCAATGTCGATGAAGGAACAAAAAAAAGAATTTTGGATAATACCCTCCCTCTTAAGAAAATCCTAGCTGACTCGCTCCTGGTTTTCAAAAAAGACCCCCATCCAAAAAACTGGAGATACGGAGACAACGGACAAGTTGGTGTCCTTGACTGCGAACTGCTTGGAAGAACGTTACAACCCATTGAACTTGTCACCCTCTTAGAATATCTCCCTATTCCTGAACCAGTTAAAAAAGAATGCATCGCTCGTTACCTAAATCGATTTAATGAACACGCCGCCTTACCTGTTGAAGATGTTACAGATTTTAATTTAAAATATAGAAACGCAACAATTTATCGAGCACTCGCAGTCAACGCATCACTCCAAGATAAAGATCCTAAAGCACTTGAAAGAAAAACACTCCTCACCGCAGCAAGAAGATCTCCAGGAAAAATAAAAAAAGAACATCCTGCCTATTATAACCAATATAGAAAAGAATATGTTCATCTCTATCTAGGGATTAGATCTATTATGAAACAGGGCATACAGTGAAGTAGCGAAGTCACCCGCACGCTGCACCAACCCTAAACTATGATTAATCAAGGTAAACTCGCCCATATTACGTGTTTTCACATCTTTTAATTTATTTTCAAGCAGTTTTTTCTTATTACATGTTTCATTAAAAACAGTATTATCGAACTTGTAAAATAAGCCATAAAAAGATTTTACTAATTCATTCACTTCTTCAAACGTTTCAATTAGTTTTGGATCAATCTCTTCAGCAGAACGTGCAAGCTCCTGACATAAATATTTATATTCATCAGCCACCTTCTCTAAATTCCACACAACCACATATTTTAAAAATGATTCTTTCTCTTTACTTTTCTTTGTTAAAATACGCAAACAAAAATTGGTTAACTGATTATTCGTCTCTTCTAAATTAATTAGATCAGGCAAGGCTTCAAAATTCTGTTCCCTTATCATTTCCATACTCGCTGTCCCTAACGATAATGTGACAAGAAACGCTCTTCTTAACGCTCCATCAAACTCTCCAGGAATTTCATTAGATAGGGATCTTAATGTACACTGTTTCGACGTCTGATCCACCATTGCAAAACCTAACATTTTATTATTTACCGCACTTTGAATCATTCTTAATGTTTCAGGCTTATACTGAATTTTTAATTCATCATACCCATACCGATGTAATCCAATCATCCCATGAAACAACGCCTTTTCATCAAAACCAGTCATGTCCACTTCTACTTTTTCTGCAACTGGAACCGCATTAATCCTAATCATTAAACTATCTCCTGCCTCTTCTATATCCACTTCATCTCCTTTCTTAACTCCATACTTTTTAATCCAAGAAAAAGGCAAAGAAACAACCGAAGTATTATTACCTAACTGAATCACACTTCGCTTCATGCCCTTCTTCTACCTTATAAGATTATATAAACGTTGTTAAACATAGTAATTGTTTAGCTCCACTGAACCGGAGCTGAATTGAACTCCTTTTTGATTAAACATTTTAAAAATTCCAAGACTAAGCTAAACAATTACTAAACCCATTTAACTATAAGGTGCTATATAACCTCTAAGCATCTAACCTATATCTTTCGGAATTCACTCTAGTTTATTCACACTGGAGGTGAACTATTATGCTTAACTCGAAAGAATTGCTGATTTTATCGAATTTACGGAACAACTCCCGGGAAAGTCTTACCCGCATGAGCAGACGGATAGCCATCCCTGTTTCTACGATCTATGACAAAATAAAAACATATGAACAAAGCTTAATCACAAGAAACACTTGCTTAATTGATTTTACCCAACTAGGATATAATACCCGAGCAACTATTATGGTTAAAACAAAACGAGAAGATAAAGACAGACTGAGAGAACATTTACTTAAAAACAAGCATGTTAACTGCTGCTATAAAATTACCAGCGGATACGACTATTTAATCGAATGTGTCTTTAGAGAACTACGAGATGTCGAACTTTTTATGGAAGCTCTAGAAAAAGACTTTACCCTCGAACAAAAACAAGTCTATTACATCTTAGAAGACGTCCGCAAAGAAGCATTCTTGAGTAACCCTGAACTTTTAAAACTCGTAGGACTACCATAAGATTTATAATGAAGAGACAATAAGAAGAAGTATGATTGACCTAAGAAAAATATTAATTATTTTTGTTATCTCGGTCTTATTCTCAGCATTTGTCTTAAGCAGTATTGAAGCAGTCTATCCTGAACCGAAATATGAAAACTTCTGCACAGGTTATAATTACGGACCAAGACCAATGATGCCTGTTGTTAAAGAAAACTTCACTTGTCCAGAACCTGCAAACCAACAACTCTTTGAATCCTGCACCAATCAAAAAGGATACGTTGATTACAAAATTTACGACTCAAATGGTTGCCCAAGAGAACCATTCTGTAATATGTGCTCGGCGGAACTTGATCACTCTAAACAAAAATATAACTTCGTTTACTTTTTAATAACCGCACTCTTTGGACTCATTGCAATCGCACTAGGAGTTTACTTACCTACAAGTAAAAATGCCCTACACGAATGGATCGGAACAGGATTTATGCTCGGAGGACTCTTTGTTCTCTTCTTTGGCACAATCAAAACCTTTACAGACCTGAATAGATACATTCGACCACTAATTCTCTTATTTGAACTATTAGTTATTATCTGGTTAAGCTATAAAAAACTAGGCGATAAAAAGCATAAATGAACAAAATCGTTAACCCTGCAAATGGAATAACCTCCTTTAGATTACTTTTAGGATTAAGCTTACTTTATACTGCTTTACTTTATCAAACCCAATTAACAACTGTTCTTTATTTAATCTTTTTAGGATTAGATTTATTGGATGGATTTGTTGCAAGGAAATTTAAATATGAAACAGATTTTGGAAAGAACTTTGACTTATTCACCGATGGATTAATTGGATTTACCTTGGGAGGAATCTTAGGGTATCAAGGATTCATCCCTATGCTCTATTTCTGGCTCGTCTTACCCTTAATTATTTTACAATGCATCAATGTAGCCTTAGGCATCTTTATGACTAGAAAAGCATTTATTCCTTCAAAATGGAGAAAACTAGATGGATTTATTTGCTTTAGTACGATTTTACTATTTTTAATTGATCAACCTTTCTCAGACCCAATTGCTTATGCATTCTTAATCCCACTTTACTTTATTATTCCAGAACACTTTATTAGTTTACTAAAAAGAATGAAGTAAAATTAGGATAAGGTTCCTTTCTTTATACAAACAAAGACATCGCCAAGTCTTAATTCTCCTTGATTAATTCCCCTAATCTGATGTTTCCCTTCTTCAAGATCTGTTTTTGCATCTCTGTTTCTCCATTCCACTTTTGCCGGAGTCCCATTTTTACAATCCCCATAACTCTCCTTCCCTCTCCATTCAAAAAATTCTTGAGGATAAAGGAAACGATCACATCCCACTATCGGATAAAGCAACATCTCTTGCGTATCTAACTCAGACATATCTCGAATATTAATTAATTCTCTTTTCAGTTTCAGTTCTTCATTTCTTTTCACGGGCGTTGCAGCTCTCGACGGAGGAGTGCTTGCTCTTTCTTTAATAAGAAAAGGAGACAACATGTTGACTGCTTCATCAATCTTCAAAGTGTGACCATACACTCGCTGTAAAATTGCTCTTAACTCTTTCTCACCGAAGTTTCCAGCCATCATCAATCTCCCCAATTAGAACTTTAATAATATATCGCTTCTAAAAAAACTACTCCCTTACCATTACAAACTTAGCAGGCAACACTTCATTTCCTAAATTACCATGAATCGTCCAGCCTTCAAGAGAAACATTCAATAATGAATTTTCTGCATTTAGCATTGTATTCGTTTTTTGTGCAACTACTTGTAAAAAATAATTAATCTCTGCATTATCTTTTAAACTAACATTACTTGGAAGTTCATTACCTTGATAATTTACTTTCAATGGAAGAGCGGCGCCTTCACACAAAATTTCACTTATTTCTTTATTTTCAATTAAAGCAGAAAGTTTTCCAAAACGAGTAAAATCTCTCACTAAATAATACCTCATCTTATCTAAGGACTCAGCAGATGTCACACCCGCCTCAGCTGCCACTTTTTTTACCATTTCCACATCAGTCACAGAATCAGAAGTTAAACTCGGTTTTAGCAGACTCATCAATTTAATTTCATCAACAGTTAATTCAGGTTCTTTAATTAAAAACACTCCATTCTCAACATTTGAAGAAACGAGAGATTTACCCGTCACTTTAGAAAATACAATTGGTTTCTCAATTTTCGCTTCTTGCTCTTGCTTCTTTAATTCTTCAACCTTCTTTACCAATTCGAATTTCTTTTTTTCTAATTCTTGCTTTAACCCTTCTCTATCTTTAACTTCACTATACTTCTGATTTACATATGCACTAAACACATTATTCATAAAATCACGTAAAAATACAGAACGATCAACCCATGGCTTCTCAACCACCTTTAATACACTCATAACATTATTTAACTCTGGCAGATCTTTCTCTTCAAACTCATTCACTAAAAACTGAGGCTCATCCATGTTTAAGGGCTAGCAAAATCTTGCTTCTGACCAGGAACGTTCGGTTCTAATCTTGTCTTTCCTCTGACATACTTCTCTAATAAGACTAAACCCTGCGCAATCACTCTATTCTGTTCTAATAAGGCTTCTAATTTCGTGGATAAGGTATTAATTCTCATTTCAGCACTCTGCACTTCACCCACATGTTTACTTGCTTCTTCAAATAAGGAAAATACTTTGTCTACTCTTTTAATTAAGGTTTGAGTAGATTCTTCTCTTTTCTTTAAAACATCAATTAACTCAAATAACTGCTCAGAAATATCAGGATCACTCTTCTTTGGCATGGGATAGAATTCTAGGAAGTATTATTTAAATCCTACGGTTTAATTGTTCCGTATTTTTTAACAAATTAATTTACAAACTGAAACCTATTTATAATAGCAAAAATTGAAAGAACCGTGGTAAAGAAGAAAGGATTAATTGGAATCGGTGCTTTTCTTGCAGCTGTCTCTCTTGCTTATCTCGCTTTAAAAAAAGATGTCCAAAACGAAGAAAAGAAAATAGAACAAGAAATTGCAGTCGTTCAACAGCAAATAAAAACTTCAACTCCCTCATTTTTACCTAAGAAAAAAGCACAATTTTTAGAATTAAAAAAGAAGGATGCCGGAGCAGAAGCAGTGCTTATCCTACTCGGTCAAGCTGTTGCGAGTCTAGAAGACTTACAAAACGAGGATAAAGATGAAGGCGGGATCCAATCTCCCGGTAGAATCGAGGTAGTAGTACAAGCCTCTCAACGACAACTTTCAATTTTTCTTAAACTAAAAAATCTTCCAGAAAGAGCATATAACGAATTAAATCAAATTGACAAGACAGTTTTTAATCAAGAAGCGAGAAAGAGAGCATTTGAAAAGTTTAGCAAATCGTGGGGCTTAGAAATTTCCGGAGAAGATTTTTATGATACGATGGTTAATTGGGGAGTAACTGCTTCCCTTGAAGAGTCATTCTTTCCTAAACTTTTTTCTGGAAAAGTTAAAACAAACGACTTCGCTAGATGGGCACGAGAAGCAACATGGATTGATGCAGCAAAAGAAGCGAAACAACTCAAAGAAGAACTGGTTGAACTCCATGCATTAAAAGCATATAATGAATCTATTTTAACAGAAATGGCATTAGCCCACATGAACGTTGACGCTTCTAGAATTGCTAGAATTCAAAGGGATATAGAAGCACAAATCAATCAAAGTGAAGAAGCAGAGCGACAACTATTAGACATTATTGAAGTGATTGTAAGAGAAAGAAATTAATTTACAAATTCAATGCCCAATTCTTCTTCAAT
>JBAZPJ010000027.1:0-11521 GCA_041648255.1 Candidatus Nanoarchaeia archaeon | reverse complement strand
CAAACAGTTTTAGTTCAAGATCGAAAAAAAGAAGCAAAAGATATTGGAAAATTCATGGGATGCAAGGATACGATCTTTGCAGGATTAAAAGATGGCTCCTTACAAACACATGTTCATGACGTCAAAATGAAAGAAATCCTAAAAAAAATCATTATCCGTTACAAACCCAGTAAAATCTTTGTTCATTCCCACTTAGACGCACATGCAGACCACCGAGCAGTCAACGAAATGGTTTTAAAAGCAGTCAAAGAATTAGATGGAAAACACTCGGTCTATACCTTTGAAGTATGGAACGCTTTACCTGAGCAAGCGCCCGTGCTGTATGTAGACATCACCTCTACCTTTGCTAAAAAAATTCAAGCTATGAAAAAATTCAAAAGTCAAAAAGTCTTTATTTACACACTCTTAATTCCAGCCTATGTACGAGCATACGTTGCAGGCTTTCATAATAAGACGAGATATGCGGAGAAATTCTACAAAATCCAATAACCGAACATTTATAATCTTCTTAATGGATATTTTTTAATAATTACCATGAAGAAAATGCAGATATGGGCTTATGTGATTGCACTTCTTCTAGGTGTACTTTTGTTGTATGTTATGGTTGCAAGTCAGAGAATTTTTTCTTTCGTTCTTATGCCCTTAGATCTCATGATCTTTTTTGCTCTTCTCATTATCTTATTACGTTTTATTAATTATGTTGTCTATTTTCCTCTTCTTTTTAGAACAAAGATGAATTTAGGGGATATGCTAACTCTCAAAACAACTCGCTCGAAGCAATTATACGATATCATTCCAGGCGGTTGGCCTTTTTTAATTATGAGTAATAACCATTTTCTCATTAACTTGAATGAAAAGAAAATTGCTTTGTTCCCTAAAAATGTACAAGGAAGTGTAGTATTCTTAAAGCATTTAGAAAAGGTATGTAAATATTTATCTTACCTTGCTTTCCTTTCCTTTGTCCTCTTCCTTATTTCTGCTCTCCTGAAATTTAATAGACCATGAACATTACCTTTTCTTCCGATGGAGATACTCTCGCTTTAGAAGATGTAAAAAAAGCAAGCGCTCTCTGCGAAGCATATTTTAGTACAGAAAAAGATGTTACTCAAATTCCAACAAGCACTCTTAACAGTCAATGGATTTATGATCATATTAAAGAATATCTCAATATCATCCGTCTTGATGGAATAATGATAGGATATACCTTTATGCTTCCTTCCACTCTTTCTTTAATGAAAGATTTTATTACGCATAACATAACAGAAGCAACTCTCTTTGAACAACTAAAATATCTCGACTTGACTCAACCTCCAGAAGCAATTTATCTTTCTGATACGGTCTTGCTTCCCGCGTATAGAGGGAATGGGTTTGCTACTACTGCTTTTGTAAAAACTCTCACCGCAATTACCGCTGCCTCTCCAATTAAGCCTGTTCTTTTCTATTGGAAACATTCCCCTGAAGGAGAACGCCTTGCTCAACGCATTGTACAAGAAACAGGATTAGTATTACATGTAAAAACTGATGCTTAAAGATGATTTTATAAACTTCTCCCTTTTTCCTCTTTCATGTTTCAATTAGAATATAGTGATAGCAACGCAAGAGCAGGAATTTTAACCACTCAACACGGAAAAGTAGAAACACCCTTCTTTATGCCTATTGCCACAAAAGGAACAGTCAAACAAATCAGTCCAGATGAATTACATCAAATTGGAAATCAAGCAATTATTGCTAATGCGTTTATTCTTTATCTAAAACCTGGCTTAGAAATCTTAAGCAAATTTAAAGGCATTCACAATTTTATGAACTGGGATAAAACGATCTTTACTGACTCTGGAGGATTTCAAATTTTAAGCAAAACCTTTTTACACGGAGCAACTGAAAAAGGAGTCACGTTCAAAAATCCCTATACTGGACAAAAACAATTCCTCACACCAGAAGATGTCATGAACATTGAAGAAACAATCAAATCAGATGTAGCCATGGCCTTAGACTTTGTTCCCCATTATGGAAAAGATGAAGCGTATATCGCTGAATGTACACGATTAACACATCTCTGGGCAGAACGCTGTGTTAAAAGTCATAAGGATGACAAACAATTACTTTTTGGTATTTGCCAAGGAGGAAATATTCCTGACTTGCGCGCAAAAAGCGCTGCATTTATTAATAATTTAGATTTTGATGGAGTCGCTTTAGGAGGACTAGGAATCGGAGAAGGAAGAACTTTAATGGCACAATCAGTCAAAGCAAGCCTCTCAGAAATTTCAACAGATAAGCCCCGCTACCTGATGGGTGTAGGAAGCCCGGAAGATCTCATTGATGCGATTGAGTTAGGAATAGACTGTTTTGATTCACGCTTTCCAACCATGAACTCTCGACACGGAGGCATCTTTACTTCGAACGGGAAAATTGACATTGGAAAAGTAGCCTTTAAAGATGACGAACGACCCTTGGATGAGAACTGTACTTGCTTAGTTTGCAGAAAATATAGCAGAGCCTTCTTACATCATTTATACAGAACATTCGAACCTATTAGAGATAGATATGGAAATATTCACAACTTGCATTTCTTACAACAACTTATGAAAGAAGCTAGGCTAGCAATTCAAGAAAATAGATTTAGTTCTTTTAAAAAAGAATTCTTTTCTAGATATAAATTAAATGAGAATAAGAAAACCGTCTTTACTTATAATTAATTCTTTTTTAATTCGAACTCTTTGAGCAACTTATTTACTCCATTTTCAAACTCTAAAAGATAGATTCTTTTCACGTCTATTTCTTTCTCCTCTAACGATTCATTTTTAATCAAATTTAATACGCTCTCCACTTCTTTTACACAAGCAACAGTTACATGAGCATCATATCCATAACGAGAACCAGTCTCTTCTATCAACATTTTTTCTTTCCCACTTAATCCGTCCCATCTTTCTTTATATTTTCCTAAAAAATCTCTCCTAAATGGCTTTATTATCTCCACTAACTTCTTATTAATCTGCTTTACCTTCTCAGATTTTACTTCTACAAATACATACGAGCCTTTAACTTTAAACTTCCCTAATTTTACTTTAAATCTTCTCACTTTCTTAAAATATTCTTCTACCTCTTTGATCAGTGCTTTATCTAACCTAGGCACCTGGAATAAATACAATGCAATGTGACTTATCCATTCTCCTTGAATGCGGGAAGAATACGTGTTTGGGTGCAATTTACCAATCTTTAAACTCATTTCTTCTATCTTTTGCGAAACTTCTTTTCCAGGATCAATAAAGATAAGATATTCTTTCTCCATGCGCTTTTTACTCCTTCTCGGTAGCTTTTTAACCTTTTCCTCTTGAAGCCTAGTATGACAAATATTGAACGAGGAAAGGAAAATATCTTAAGAGAGTCAGAAGAACCAGAAGGACTTTCTATCAAAGGATACGACTTCAATAATACACTAAATTACTCTGATTTAATTAAAAGCTATTCTACCACCGGATTTCAAGCAAGCAACTTAGCTAAGGCAATCGAATTAATTAAAAAAATGAGAGAAGAAAACTGTACTATTTACCTAGGATATACTTCAAGCATGGTAACTTCGGGATTACGAGATATCTTTAGATACTTAGCTGAACACAAATTAGTTGATGTTATTGTCACAACTGCAGGCGGCGTAGAAGAAGATATTATCAAGTGCATTAAACCCTTTGTCTTAGGAAGCTTTGACGCAGACGGACACGACTTACGGGAAAAAGGTATTAACCGGACTGGAAACATCTTTGTTCCAAACTCTCGCTATGTTGAATTTGAAAAATTTATGATTCCACTTTTAGAACAAATAAATGACATACAAACAGAAACCGGAAAAATAATCACACCTTCCGAATTTGTAAATGTTTTGGGGATAGAGATTAATAATAAAGAAAGCATTTACTACTGGACTAATCAAAATAATATACCTGTCTTTTGCCCAGCATTAACCGACGGAAGCATTGGAGATATGATTTACTTTTTTAATTATAAACATCCGGAATTTAAAATAGACTTAGTTCAAGATATGAGAAAATTAAATGACATTACACTAGATGCAAAAAAAACAGGATTAATTATTTTAGGAGCAGGATTAGTTAAACATCATATTCTTAATACAAATATGCTCAGAAATGGATGCGACTACGCAGTTTACATTAACACCTCTCAAGAATTTGATGGGTCGGACGCAGGAGCTAAACCAGAAGAAGCAATTAGTTGGGGAAAAATCAGTCAAGAATCATCTTATGTAAAAGTCTTTGGAGACGCAACAATTTTATTTCCATTGATTGTCGCAGAAGCATTTAAAAATTAATTAAAAAGAGAAAAAGAAATTTATCCGCACTCGCTAAAACCGCAGTCAAAGCACGTAGGCTTAGAACAGCCAGACACGATCTCCACATTCGCACTGAAACACTTTGGACAATAGAGAGAGCTCGTCAAATACGTTCCTTCAATCGCAGCTAAAAATGCAGCCTTCTTCGGATTCTCTGGCGCAACACTAATAAACGAACCACTAGATACTGGCTGATTTTCTAATTGTTCTACTGGCATTGTCGCAGAGCTTATTGTGCTTAATTTCATTTGTCCATCCAAACTTGGAAGCTTTCCCGTTTTAATTAAGTGGTCCCTTAATGCTTTCGAAATCCCATGCGGAATGGAATCTACTCTCTTCGCACCAAACCCAAACGGCTTATCTCCTTTGATTGAATTTAAGTGTTTTAATAACCCAATCGGATCGCCACCAGTCTGCAAGTACTTAGAAATCATAATTCCTAACGCACACGCTAACCCTGACGTTTCAGTACCGGATGGAGATAAATTCACAAAAATCTTTGTCGGACCAATCTCATCATAATTAATATGCACATGCAGCGGTCCATTCCCTGTTAAGATCTCGTAATAATCCGAACTTTCGATAGAGTTTCTCTTTCTCATCTTTACTGACTGCACTTCTGCTTTTGTTTCAGCTTTTTCAGTTTTCCTTTCAGAAAGATTCAACACCTGCTCTGACTTACTTCCATCCCTATAAATCGTAACCCCTTTACAACCTTGTTCGTATGCTAACATATACACATCGCACACATCTTTCTCAGTCGCATCATGTTTCAAATTTACCGTCTTACTTACCGCATTATTGGTGTACCTTTGGAATGCAACTTGCATCATACAATGATCCTTCGGTCCAAGATCATGGGATGTTAAAAATATTTGTTGTATTTCTGTAGGGATCTCTTTAATTCCTAATACAGACTTATGATTCTGTTCAATCTTATCCCACAGCTCCTGCTCTTTCAACCCAAAGAAGTTATTCGCTAAAGCAACCTTCTTGAAAATAGGATTAATCTCATAAAACGTATCCTTCTCAAGAGGCTTCTCTCCCTTCTTCAACATATCAATCCCTTTCGCATTGTACCTTACATATACAATCGCAAAGAATGGTTCAATACCTGACCCTTGAAGTCCTGCAGTAATCGCAATCGTACCTGTCGGAGCAATTGTCGTTCTCGCACAATGTCTAGGCTTTGCTGCCTGACCTCTAAAGAATTGTCCTTTGCCATCAAAAATACTATTCTTCCAATTCGGGAACACGCCTCTCTCTTGTGCTAAATGCTCAGAAGCAACCAACGCTTCATCATCAATAAACTTCATCACCTGCTCACCTTTAGCAACAGCTTTGTCTGCGTTGTACGGAATTCTTAACGTCGATAAGGACTCGGCCCAGCCCATTACTCCTAATCCAATCCTTCTATTTCCCTTTGCCATCTCTTCAATCTCTGGAAGAGGATAATTATTCACATCAATCACACTGTCTAAAAAGTGTACGCAAGAATGTACACAACGCTTTAGTTCATTCCAATTAAAATCATCTGCTTTTACATCTACAAACTTACTTAGATTAATCGATCCCAAGTTGCACGGCTCGTATGGTAGTAACGGTTGTTCCCCACAATCCAGTGATAACAATCCATTCGTAATAAAGCTTAATGTTCTTGGCTCTGTTAAATCAAAGACTTCTTCTTTTCCTTTTGGAACGATTGCTGCAATCATTTCTTCAAAAGAATCTTCCTGATAATCTCTCCCTTTAAGCAATTCCACTTTTACTTCATGCTTCACGCCAATAAATCCAACTTCCTGCAAAAATAGGTGTGTATTACTTTTATTTACTTGCAATTCATAACAGACACCATCTGATTTGTAATGTCTTACCTCTCCATTTTTTGCAATATATGTAAATAACTTCTCTCTTGGCTTTCTGCTTCTGTCATAAATCTTTGATTTTATTCCCAGATTTAATAGTAATAGCTGCGTCTCTTTTAACAATTTCTCCGACTTTGATGTCAATCGAATATAATACATTCCATGCTCTTCATTAATACCGATTGTTCCATCAGAACTAAACAACCCCTGCAAGAATCCGGTTACAGCTTCTTTTGGCGCAGTAAAGATCTGCTTTGGAACAACCTTTTCTTCAGCTCCCTTTGCAAGCACTCCCAAATTTTTAAAAAATTCTCCAAACCATTTTGAATGATAAGAAAGGTGTATCGTATTTCTCTTTCTTTTTACTTCTTTAATCTCTTTCCCATACATCTGATTCAGAATCGGTTTTAAATAATTTAATACAGACCCATCATCTTTACCAAATGTGAAACCCACTCTGCAATTCTTATCTCCTTCTTTTAGCCATCCGTCTCCGATTAACCATCCTAATATTTGTCCTAATTCTTTTGACCATGTCGTAGGAAGATTTAATTTGTATTTCCCCTCATTCTTTCCATTTTTAACTTCAAAAGGTAGATTATATTCAGTGCTAAACTTTCCTTCTCCACCTTGAATTAAAATCATATGCCTTTCAGGATCAAGATTTTCAACGCTCACCCAATCAACTTTTTCTTTTTCTCGAGCTAAAACTTTATGATCTGCTGTTGCAGTCAACTCGTAACCAGCATGAGTTGTTATTTGATAGACATCCTTTATTCCTGTTGAAAAAGCTCTTGTAATTCCATCAAATGAAACACCTTGTTGGTTTTGCTGTTGTAGTTGAATGGTTCCATCACTATTCTTATACTGAACTGAAACCCGGTTATCTGTTGTTATCTTAATTCCTCCACTCCCATATCCTTCAACTAGTTCCCTCATTCTTACTAACCCTTTTTCTGTAGAAACGAACGTATCGCCTGTTACACAAGGATTCGTCGACTCAATCAACCCCACATGAGGCGTAGGATTCGAATCAGAATTATTAATCCTATCGATCACCACAAAACCAGGATCACCAGTCTGCCACGCAGAATGTACCATCTCATCAAACACGTCTTTCGCATTTAACTTTTTTACAACCTCTCCATTTCTCGGATTAACAAGTTCAAACTCTTCATTCTTTTTCACTTTCTGCATAAACGGTTCGTCAATCGCAACAGAGATATTGAAATTTTCTAAAAACCCCTTTTCCTTTTTACAATGAATAAAATCCATAATATCAGGATGATAGACAGACAAGATACCCATATTCGCACCCCTTCTTTGTCCGCCTTGCTTAACGCGCTCTGTTGTCGCATCAATAATCTTTAACGGAGACAATGGACCAGATGCAACACCGGAAGTGCTACGTACAGTATCGCCATTCGGTCTAATTCTCGAGGCAGAAAACCCTGTTCCTCCGCCAGACTGATGAATGATTGCAGTATCAGAAACAGTCTTCATCCATCCTTCAATCGAATCTTCAATCGGGAGAACGTAACACGCAGATAATTGTTGTAAGGGTCTACCCGCATTCATTAATGTAGGAGAGTTTGGTAAGAACTCAAAATTCGCCATGAGATTATAAAATTCATCTCTTGTCTTTTCATAATCAGCAGCAATTGCAGGATTAGCTCTTACAATTAATTGTAAATTATTTAAGAACTTATTAAAATTAGCACGACGCTCCATTGAAGTCTTTAAACTTGCATGCACTAAAAACATCTTTGTAGATTTCTTATCAAATACTTCTTTTTCAATAATCTTATAATTAACTCCATTATAAATTTCGTGAATCGGAGCGAGACGATGATGTAAGACTTCAGCTAACGCAACATTACTCGCAACAAGATCAACCCAAGCTTCAATACTCGGAGCGTCCTTAAGATATTTATCTTTAATTACTTTCTCTTGATTTTCTGTTAACTGAATCGGCGCCCTCTTTTTCTCCATCATCTTTTGTTCACTCCCTTTCGTTGTTTTTTAAGAATAGAATTAGATAACATTTCACTACTTGTCTCTTTTTTAGTACTCAATTTTTAACCCCGTTTTCTCCACCTTTCTTTTAAAAAAAGCGTAGGATCTTGTACCACTTATTGACATTTATAAACATTTATCATTTTTAGAAGTAGCATGACAACATGTATTTTGTAAACGTGAAATTAGAGGTTAGTGATGATGAATTTGTACTAGGAAGTGATACTGGTTTATTAAGGATTATTTTCCGTTCGTTCATAAGAAAAAAATTGATATTCAAGACCGTCCTGAGTTCTCGCTACCTCACTCACTGCTGTTGGCTTCCATCTTTCCATCTCTATTTGAGGAAAAAAAGCATCCCCTTCAAAGGATCGATATATTTGCGTAAGCTCAATTCTGTCTGCATGGGGCAAAAAATCTTGATATACTCTCTGGCCTCCAGCTACATATGTATCTCTTCCTTCACTTAATGCAATCGCCTCTTCTATCGTTCTTGCAACATACATGCCTTCACTTGCTTGCATCGTTAAAGAAATTACAATATTCTTTCTCTCAGAAAGTGGCCTGAACTTGGGAGGAATTGATTCATACGTTAATCTTCCCATGATTACAGGAGGATATACTGTAAGCTCTTTGAATCTTGCTACATCCTCTTTAATACGCCAAGGAATTTTTCCCTGATTTCCAATTACATTATTTTCAGAAACTGCAGCTATAAGTATTAAACTCAGCTTATACTGCCATTTTTCTTTTTATTGTGTTATGCGGATTATAACCTGTTAATGTGAAATCATCAATTGTTAGTTTACTATAATGTTTATCTGCGATTTGTAATCGAGGTAACTCTCTAGGTTCTCTTGCTAACTGTTCGATAATTGCTGTTACATGATCTTGACCTACCATCTCTTCTCTTTCTTTTGGGGCAGTCGTATTTATCCAGTCTACAATTCCTAAATAATCTGACGGCGAACTTGCTTTACCTAATAAATTTCTTAATTGGCTTAAATTTTTTCCATGCCACACAGCTCGTTCTCCATCTCCTGCATAGAAGTGAGAATCTCCAAATGCGTGGATTAATGTCTTGGGAACTAATCCTGCTTGCTGTGCAATAATCTGAGCAAGCATAGCATAACTAGCGATATTAAACGGAACACCTAGAAACTGGTCACAACTTCTTTGATACATTTGCATTTCTAAATTTCCTTCACTGGACGTAACTTGGTACATCACATGACAAGGGCGCAACGCCATATGTGGTACTTCTCCCGGATTCCATGCTGTAACAATATTACCTTTACCACCTGGATTTTTTGCAAGACCTTCAAGCATTCTTTCTAACTGATCAATCTGGGTTTCATTTCCGTGCTCATCTGTAAATCTCCATTTTCTCCACTGACTGCCATACACTGGCCCAAGATCTCCCCATCGTGCTGCGAACTCTGTATCTTCTTTTACTTTTTGAACATACTCATCTTGCACGCCTTTCCATTCGCTTGACGATTTATCCGTTTTATATCGATCAACATCGACACTCGGAAAAATTCCTGCTTTTACCATTCCTTCAATATTGTGATCAAAAGCATTTCCATCCCATATGTGAACATTATTTTCCGCAAGATATCTTAGATTTGTTTCGCCTTTTATAAACCAAAGGAGTTCATGAACAATTCCTTTGAATGGCAACTTCTTTGTAGTAAGCAATGGAAGACCGTCCCTTAGATCATATTCATTTTGATGCCCAAACAAGGAGATTAATGCCATCCCTTTACTTCCACCTTTAAAATTAGAACGTTTATCCGTAAGGATTCTTTTTGAATGCTCTAAATACTGTTGCACCATTTTTACACTCTAAAAATTTACTCTCTTATAAAGATAATTGTAACTTAATATCTAGTTTAAGCTGCTTTTTTAATTATACCAAAAAAACCTTCTGAAGTTTTCATTTCCCTTAACAAGTCGTAATAATCCTTTTTTACTTCACTTCCATCTTTAGGGTCGATCACATTTACTTCGTTTCCTTTAAAATCTCTAAACAAATAAGTATGGTTCCCTATTCCAATCATGCCTCTGTACTGGCTCATTTCTTCTAAAACACTGTAAGGTTCATTAAAGGGAGTTTCATTATACCAATAAAAATTCCATTCCACCCCGTTTGCTTCCAAAAATTTTTCTATTTCCCCATCCTGAACAAGAAATCCTTCTTTTCCAGGTGTTAATTTATCTGCAATTTCTCTTTGAGAACGATCAACATCATAACCTTTTAAAATTGCTTGTACAACTGAGCATACACAATAATTATCTTTTTCTTGTGGAACCAATTCACCTCTCACTTTAATTCTGAACCTCTTTTTGTCCCCCGCTTGTAATTCTTCCACCTTGATGCTGACCAGAATATGCTCTTTTAATATCACCAATGACTGGTTCATACTCAACATTAAACATTCTTGCACCTAATTCAAAATTAAAGTCATGCGTCCCTTGATTTTTAATTCCAAATGTTAACACACCTTTCCAACCAGGATCAATCTTTGTTGCATGAAAACTTACCGCTCCTCTTTGCAAAGAACTACGCGGCCATACTTTCGGAATAAGAAAACCTTCCGGATGATTAGCATCAAACTTTACTTTTTCAGCAGGAGAATTCACACTTTCCATTGTCGTTACTAAAAGATATTCACCAGGTTTAATTGTAATTAATTTATTTCCTTCTTTCTTTACATCACCAATCTCCTCAATCTTTGGAGAATATCTCTCCCTACTACTTCCATCTGCCGCAAGAAAGCTATTACCCACAATTCTATGTACTGAACCCACTCTGAGATCAATACCTGTTCCTTCAGGATTATTGAGTTCTCTCTCTGCAAGATCATTAATTAAATCGAACTTTTCATTTAATTCTAATATTTTTATTGCTGAAATTTTCATTTTGTTTCTCCTTTTTCTGCTTGATCATATTTCTTAAACATGACTGGTAAAATTGAAGGTAAACTATCGAAGTTTGTACTTCTCTTTTCCATATACCTTCCTTTTGCCGGTCCAATCATTTCATAGAGCATAAACTTTGCCAACGGCTGACCATGCCTAATCACAATTGGCACATCCCTTGCTCTAATTTCAAACACAATCCTTGAAGGCGTATTTTTCTTCTCAGGATCGTATCCATGGGATGCATTAATCAAACCAGCATAATGTGATTTCATATCACCCGCATCTCCAGAATATTCTGCAATCTCGCCAGCAATATTTGGAGGAAGCCGTACATGCTGACCGGAATTAATCAACATAAACTCGCCCGGAT
>JBAZPJ010000026.1:0-11697 GCA_041648255.1 Candidatus Nanoarchaeia archaeon | reverse complement strand
ACATCTTACGAAAGATGTTATCCGCACCCTTATCCCAAGACTTATTTACAAAATACAAAAAAAGAAATGTTCCAGTAAGAAAAGGAGACACAGTAAAAGTCTTACGCGGACAATTCAAAGGAAAAACTGGCAAAATAGAAAAAGTCTACACCAAAGACCAACGCGTTCAAGTAGAAGGCGTAACATTAACAAAGAAAAATGGAACGAAAACCCCCTACCGATTACATCCATCAAAAGTTATGATCACAGAATTAGTCACGGAGGACAAAGAGAGAGTACAACTCCTCGAACGAAAATAAAATGACACAAAATCACCTAGCACGCTATGCCGCACCAAAACACTGGACGCTACAACGAAAAGAACACCACTGGACGGCACGCCCGAGATCAGGACCACATAAACTATCAGAATCCTTAACACTCAACCTTGTCTTAAAAGAGTTATTACAGAATGCAAAAACCACAAAAGAAGTTAATTATATTTTGAATAACGGATGGATCCACGTAGATAAAACGGTACGAAAAGATTTCAAATTTTCCGTAGGACTCATGGATGTTATTGAAGTTACCAAAACAAACGAAGCATACAGATTAATTTATGACAAAAAAGGAAGACTCAGCTTACTTACAATTCCTCAAACAGAAACAACAAAAAAAATTTTAAAAATCATCGGAAAAACAATTATCAAAAAAGGAAAAACACAATTAAATTTAAGTGACGGGAAAAATATTATTTTAGACTCTTTCAAAGGAAATGTTGGAGATGGTATCGTCTACGATCTTAAAGAACACAACATCTTGCATCACATTCCACTCAAAGAAGGAACCTTAGTTTACATCACCGCAGGAAAACACTTAGGAGAACAAGCAACCATCAAAAACATTATTCGAACAACAGGATTAGAACAAACTAAAGTCACCCTTCAAGCAGGAGAAACAACCTTTATTACCCTCATGGATTACGCACTTCCTATTGGAACAGAAAAACCGCTCATCAGTTTAGAGGCTAAACAATGAATGTCATGAAAACCATTAAAATCGAGAAGCTCACCCTTAACCTAGGAACAGGAGGAGCAGGAGACAAAGTAGAGAAAGGACTCAAACTCCTAACCGCAATCTCAGGAGAAAAACCAGTCAAAACCTCAAGCAATAAAAGAATTCCCACTTGGGGAGTAAGACCAAACCTCCCTATCGCAGTCAAAGTCACTTTACGCGGAAAAAAAGCACAAGACTTACTCAAACGCTTATTCCACGCACTTGATAACAGATTACCAGAACGAAAATTTGACAAATTCGGAAACTTTTCTTTTGGCATTGACGAGTACATTAAAATCCCAGGAGTTCAATACGATGTCAGTATTGGAATTATCGGATTAGAAGCAGCAGTCACACTTACCCGCGCAGGCTTCCGCGTAAAACGAAGAGCACACAAAGCAGCAAAAATTCCCTTACGACACCAAATAAGCAAACAAGAAGCAGTCGCATTTATCAAAACTAATTATAATCTGGAGATTGGAGCATAAGATGACAACCAAAGACTATAAAAAAGCATTCAAACAACTTGAACCAAAACCAGCAAAGTTAGCAAAATTCATCAAACATAACACACCCAAGAAAAAAACTACTGGAATAGGAACACGCAAATGCAGAAGCTGCGGAAGATACGGAGCACACGTACGAAGCTACGGAATACACCTTTGCAGACAATGTTTCAGAGAACAAGCAAAACAAATAGGATTCAAACAATACAGCTAGGAGAACACAATGAGCCTTAACGACCCACTCGCAAACGCATTATCAATGATTCTTAATGCAGATAAAAAAGGAATCAAACTAGTAACAATTCAACCTACTTCAAAAACTCTCAAAGAAGTCTTACGCATCCTCAAAGAGAATCAATACTTAGGAGACGCAGAAACAGTCACAGAAGAAAAAGGCGGCATCATTAAATTAAACTTACTCGGTAACGTCAATAAATGCGGAGCAATCAAACCACGATTCTCTATCACAAAGAAAAACTTTGAACGCTTTGAAAAAAGATACTTACCTGCAAAAGGATTCGGAGTATTAATTGTTTCCACCTCTAAAGGAATTATGAGTCACACAGACGCCATGCAAAAAAATGTTGGAGGAAAATTACTCGCATACTGCTACTAAAACTCATGGCCACACTCACTAATACTCTTGAAGTTCCAGAAAAAGTAACTGTTACAATAAAAGAAAACATCGTAACAATCAAAGGACCAAAAGGAGAAGTAATAAAAACACTCAACTTACCCACCGTTACTTTGAAGCTAGAAGGAAACATGATTCATATTGATACCACCATTAAACGTCCAAACAAAAACCAAAAAATGTACATCAACACTTTCGCAAGCCACATCAAAAACATGATTCGAGGCGTACAACACCCCTACAAAGCAAGCTTGAAAGTTTGTTCAGGCCACTTCCCCATCACTGTTGCAATAGAAGGAACTTCTGTTGTCGTTAAAAACTTCTTAGGAGAAAAATCACCAAGAAAATCAACAATCATGTCCGGAGTAAAAGTTGTTGTTCAAGGAGATATCATCACCTTAGAAGGAGCAGATATTGACCATGTCAGTCAAACTGCAGCACGCATTGAACAATCAACACGAATCACAAATAGAGACAGAAGAATCTTCCAAGATGGATGTTACATCATCCAAAAACCCGGAGACGAAGAATGACTGATCAGTTAGCAACACGCAATAAACAAAAAGCAAAAAAGCCGCGCTTCCGACGAGGACAAGCAGGCATCATGCCTCAAATTAGTAAAACCTGGAGAAGACCACGAGGTATTCATAATAAAATCAGACGAGGAAAACGCGGAAAACCCCGAGGACCAGCATTAGGATTCGGCAGCCCAGCCTCAGTCAAAGGACTAGAACGAAATGGAACTAGATCCATCTTAGTTAACACTCCTGAACAATTAAATTTACTTAAACAAGGAGAAGCAGCAATCATCGCTTCCGCAGTAGGACTACGAAAAAAAATTATCATCGTTCAACAAGCAATGGATAAAAAAATCTCCATCTTAAACGTCAAAGATCCAACCGCATTTTTGAATACAGTTAAAGAACGATTCAGCAAGAAAAAACAAGAAAAGAACGTTGTTAAAGAAGAAGTAAAAAAAGAAAACAAGAAAAAAGAAAACAAACCTGAAACTACAACGGAAACACAACAATGAAACAAAATCTCACCCTCCAACGAAGACTCGCAGCACAAGTCTTTGATGTAGGAGAAAATAGGATCTGGCTAGACCCAACCTTCCCAGAAGATTTACTCAAAGCTCTCACAAGACAGGATATTAAACACTTAATCGCACGAGGACATATCAGAGCAAAACCAGAAAACAGCAACTCCCGCGGAAGACTTAGACACAACCTTATACAAAAAAGAAAAGGAAGACGACACGGACAAGGATCACGCAAAGGAAAGAGAGCAGTACGCCAACAACTCAAAACACAATGGGTTTCCAAGATCAGACTCCAACGAGAATTATTCGGCGAACTCAAAGAGAAAAAGCTTATTAGTATTCCCACATACCGCCATTTACGACAAAAATCAAAAGGAGGATTTTTCAGAAGTCCAAGACACGTAAAACTCTACTTAACTGAAAAAGCACTCTGGAATAAACAACAATGATCAACCGAAACTACACCGTCAAATTCAAAAGAAAACGAAAACACTTAACTGACTACGCACAACGCTTACGCTTACTCAGTGCAAGAAAACCAAGATTTGTCGTTAGAAAAAGTCTGAATAATGTTCAGATACAACTTGTTACCTTTGAACCAGCAGGAGATAAAACACTCTTAACAACTTCAAGTACTGAATTAACAGAATATGGATGGAAAGCACACAGGGGAAACATTCCTTCAGCATACTTAACAGGATACCTCTGCGGACTAAAAGCAAAAAAACAAGGAATCAAAGAAGCAGTCCTAGACCTCGGATTCCATAAAGCCGTTCCAGGATCCAGCCCATTCGCAGCACTCAAAGGGGCAGTAGATGCAGGTCTTGCAATTCCTCACGGTGAAAGCATTCTTCCAACACAAGAAACATTATCAGGAAAAACAATTAGCAGCTATTCCGCAAAAGCATCACCATTACAATTTTCAGCAACACTTAAAAAAGGGCTTGATCCCAAAAACTTACCCGCACATATAGAAGAAGTAAAAAAAACAATCACAACAAAATGGCACTAGACAAACCAAACCTCCAAAACTGGGTACCCAAAACTGAAACAGGAAGAAAAGTCAAAGCAGGACTTATCACCCATATTGACCAAATCTTAGACGCAGGAATAAAAATCTTAGAACCAGAAATCGTAGACACACTCCTCCCAGACTTAACTTCAGAATTATTAGAAGTAGGACAATCTAAAGGTAAATTCGGCGGAGGAAAAGGAAGCATCTGGAAACAAACCCAGAAGAAAACCTCAGAAGGAAACACGATCACCTTCGGAGCATTCGCCATCGTAGGAAATAAAAATGGATATATTGGTGCCGGATTTGGAAGAGCAAAAGAAACAGTACCAGCACGAGAAAAAGCCCTCCGAAAAGCAAAATTAAGTTTAATCAAAATCAGAAGAGCATGCGGATCATGGGCATGTGGCTGCAAAACACCACATTCTATTCCTTTTAAAGTAACAGGAAAATGCGGAAGCATCACCATGAATCTCATGTCTGCACCACGTGGAACAGGATTATCTGTAGAAAAAAAATGCGGAAAAATTATTACCCTCGCAGGCATCAAAGATATTTACTCCAAAACACAAGGAACAACCGCAACAAAACTCAACCTCTTCAAAGCATGCTTCGAATCACTTAAACAACTAGAAAAAATAAAAATAAATCCAACTGTCATTGAAAACACCGGTCTTATCGAAGGGAGCGGACAATGAAATTCGCAGTCATCCAAGTACGAGGAGGCATTGGTCTGAATCTCACCTTAAAAGAAACACTCAAACACTTGCACTTACCCAAGAAACACAGTTGCGTTTTAATAGAACCCAGCCCAACAGTCAAAGGAATGCTCATCGTCTTAAAAGATTATGTCACCTGGGGAGAAATTGACCAACCAACACTCAAACTCTTAATAGAGAAACGAGGAAGACTCGCAGGCAGCCAACCATTAACCGAAGCACACCTTAAAGAAGCAGTCAAGATGAACCTCGACCAATTCGCAGAAGCAGTCTTTACTAACCAAATTTCAATCAAACACGTTCCCGGCATGAAACAATACTTCAGACTCAAACCACCAACAAAAGGATTTGAATCAAAAGGAATAAAATTACCCTTTAGCATGGGCGGAGCACTCGGCTACAGAAAAAATCATATTAACGACTTACTCCGGAGAATGATCTAAATGGTTGTTCACAAACGCAAGAAGAACAAACGTATGCGTGGAGCAAAAAGCACTCACGGCTTTGGTGCTAAAAAGAAACATCGAGGTTCAGGAAATCGCGGTGGAGTCGGAATGGCTGGAACAGGAAAAAGAGCAGATCAGAAAAAACCAACGATCATCAACTTATATGGAATGGATTATTATGGAAAGAAAGGATTCAAGCGCCCACAAGAAGCACAGATCCACCAAAAAACGATCACCCTCGAATACTTAGACCAACATCTTGATCACTACGTCAAACAAGGACTCGTTACAAAAGAAGGCGACACTTACACCGTAGACTTAAAAAAAATAGGATACGACCGACTCTTAGGAAAAGGAATGGTTTACCACAAACTAACATTCAACGGACAAACCTCAGAAAAAGTAGCAGAAAAAATTAAAAGAGCAGGAGGAAGTGTCCTCAATGTCAATCCTAAATAATTTATTAGCATTCTTTCCTGAAGTAAAAAAACCAGAACTAAGACTCGCCTTCGGAGAAAAACTCAAATGGACCTTAATCGTTCTTGTCGCATTCTTCATTCTTAGCGTTATTCCGCTGATCGGATTAGGATCAAACGCACTAAGCCAATTCGAACAAATCTCCGTCATCCTCGGAGCAAGCTTTGGATCATTACTTTCTTTAGGTATCGGACCAATCGTCACAGCATCTATCGTCTTACAATTATTAGTCGGATCAGGCATTCTCAAAATCGATGTTTCTAAACCAGAAGGCAGAACTTATTATCAAAGTCTCTCAAAAGTCTTAACACTCTTCTTCGTCTTATTTGAAGCATCAGTCTACGTCTTCTTAGGAGGACTAGCTCCAGCAGAACAACTCCGCGGAACAAGCACATACTTTTCTTATCAATTACTCTTAGTCTTCCAACTCATCATCGGAGGAATCTTAGTCATGTTCATGGATGATATCTTAACAAAATGGGGATTCGGTTCAGGAGTCAGCTTATTCATCGCAGCAGGAGTCTCTAGCGAAATCTTCATCCGAGCATTTAGTCCTTTAAACAGTATTGGACAATGGGCATTTGGATCAGGACAAGGACCAGTTGGAGCAACCTTAGTCTTCTTCACTTCACTCGTCGCAGGAGCACCACAAGAAGCATTCCTCGCACTCGCCGCAATCCTCGCAACACTCTTCGTCTTTGTCCTATCTGTTTACGCACAAGCAATGAAAGTTGAAATTCCTTTAAGCTTTGGAAAAGTACGAGGGTATGGTTATCGTTGGCCACTTAATTTTTTATACACAAGCAACATGCCCGTTATCTTAGTCGCAGCACTACTCGCTAACATCCAACTCTGGGCACGACTCTTACAAAATTATGGATACCCACTCTTAGGAACATTCGCAGGAAACTCACCAGCATCAGGCTTAGTCCTCTGGCTTAATGTCCCCTCACTCTTACAAAACATTTTCACCGGAGCATTCACCCCCTTTGACCTTGTACAAGCACTTATCTACACCTCCTTCCTCGTTATCGGATCAATCATCTTCAGCATCTTCTGGGTACAAACCTCAGGAATGGATTCTTCAAAACAAGCAAAACAAATCTTAGCAAGCGGATTACAAATTCCCGGCTTTCGACGCGACGAACGCATTGTAGAACATTTACTAGATCGTTATATTTTTCCCTTAACCATTATGGGGGGAGCAACCATTGGATTACTCGCAGCAACCGCAGACTTACTCGGCGCACTCTCACGAGGAACCGGAATCCTTTTAACAGTTATGATCATCTACAAAATGTATGAGGACATCGCAAAACAACACCTCATGGACATGCACCCAACACTACGAAAAATGATGGGCGGCGAAGCATAACACAATGGTATTTGACACTTTTTTCAACAGCATCTTCGGATGGTCAATCGCACTTAGTCCGCTCTTTGGAATATTTGTCGTTTCCTTATTCTTAACTTTAGTTACAACTTTAATCTACAAATACACAACCAAACAAGAAAAATTAAAAGAACTCAAAACAGAACTAAAAGGGTTACAAACACAAATGAAAGAACATAAAGAAAATCCTACCAAACTCGTCGAATTACAAAAAACAATGTGGCAAAAAAACTTAGAAAGCATGAAACATAACCTCACTCCCATGCTCATTACTTTCTTACCTGTTATTATCATCTTTCAATGGATGGGAAAAACATTCTCCCCTTTCGGAGATATTTTTTGGACATTCGGATGGCTTGGAACCTACATTATCTTCACCTTAATCCTTAGCATTATCTTAAGAAAACTATTGAGGGTATACTAAACAATGACAACAGGAAAACACAAATCACACAGTATGAGAAAAATATCTGTACGAACACCAACACGAACAACAGTGCACTACAGAAGAAGAAAACCAAATTCTGCCCAATGTTCTGTTTGCGAAGCACGCCTACCTGGCGTTCCAAGAGTCGCATCACAAACCTTACACGCACTCGCAAAAACTAAGAAACGACCACAACGCCCCTACGGCGGAATGTTATGCTCCAAGTGTATGAGAGCACATTTTGTAAAAATGGCAAGAGGAGCACAATAAGATGGACATCGGACAAGTATGCGTTAAGATTGCAGGAAGAGACGCTGGGAAGACCTGCGTTATCGTAGAATTATTAGAACACGGATTTGCTTTAGTAGATGGAAATACACGAAGAAGAAAAACAAACCTTAGCCACTTAGAAGCACTTGATAAGACCGTTGATATTTCCGAAGGTGCAAGTACTGAAGAAGTAAAAAAAGCAATGAGCAAAGCCGGCTTGAAAGTTGTAGAAAAGAAGAAGCGAACAAAGACCGGTGAAAAGAAAACACAATCACCAAGAAAACGTCTAAGTAAACAAATACCTGCTGCTACAGAAAAAACTAAGAAAGCTAAAAAATGAGCCAGCAAGAAAAAATGTTAGAATACAAGATGCACATGCATCAATTCCAACAACTTCAACAACATCTTTCTAGCATCGAACAACATATCGAACAACTTGATAACATAAAAGAAACACTCGAAACAATTTCAAAAGAACAAGCTGGAACAGAAACATTAATCCCCGTTGGATCTGGAATATTCTTTAAAGGAACGATTGGAACAACAGACAAAGTCATTATGAATGTTGGAGCAAGTGTTTGTGTTGAGAAGAATGTAAGCGATGCATTAACAACTGTTGATAAACAAAAAGAAGAAATGCAGGGATTGTTTGCAGAATTAAGCCAACAAGCAGAAGAATTATCAGAAAGTTTACAACATTTACAACAACATCTTAAAGAAGAATAATTAAACAATTTATTTTAGAACCACCTGACTGCTACAATGTTGTAACTTCAAAGTGATGTGCTATATGTATCTTTAATCAAAAAATGACTTAATGAAAATCCAAGACGTAAAAACATCCAAAGGAATCACAGGCGGAGTATTAATTCTTTTAATTGGCTTAGTTGTTTTTACCACTGCTCTTGCAGGAAGTATTACTGGCTTTAGCATCTTTACAGGAAAAATCATCTCTCCACCTGCTCAAAATCTTCTAAATGGGCCTAGTAAACAAATTATTTCAAACAATCGCATTTTTGGAACGTTTGATACAGTTCAGATTACAAAAGGATGTAACCTTCTAAATCTCAGCGCATCCGCAGGTAGATTCCTTCCCAATAGTGCCATTCTCCCCTCCATTCGCAATGCTAATGACTATTGCGCAGCTAAAGGATACTCATTCTGTAATTTCTTAACTACTTCTAGCACTTCTAGCCCTTCACCGCTAATGAGAGATTGCGCTAGTTCAGTTACTTGCACTCAAAATGGATACTGCGGGTACTACCTCACCACAAACTCATCGGCTGTGATTACTTGTTGCAACAATTAAATAAATCCTTTTTTAATTCTATTACAACAATCTATTTAACCTCTAAAACATTCCCTCGGCTATGGATGCAAAAGAGTACTATTCTCAAAAAGAAATCCAAGAAGAATTACTTAAACAAACTAAAAATAATTATTTTTTCTTCATCAATCTTTTCATTGTTTCAACACTTTTCTCCTGCTGCGATTTCGTTCCACCTAACCTAACATTATGCTTTTCTGCAAGCCGGTAAATATCTTGGATCGGCATTTTTACCAATTCAGCAGCACGACCGATGGAGATCCTGCCTGTCTCTATCAAACTTAATATGTACTCTTCTACACCAAGATAAAGCAACTGCCGAATTGCTGTAGATTGATCTACATACTCTTCTTTAGCTTTCATTTTCGCAAGAGCAATTATTTCTTCAGGTATTCTTAACGGGTAAGGTACGCTTTCCATTTTATTCTCCTCCAATCATTTTTTTCGCTTCTTTATAACTTTCTTCACGTACAAACTTTCTTATTGCCTCTAAACTTTCCATTCCTTCTTCTTTTGTTATTTCTTTTTTTAACGTCAGCATTACAATTACTTCTACTGGTCTCAAAAAAGGTATTTCTCCTTTCTCTAAAATAGAAAGGAACTTTCTGTCATCACTAATAACCGCATCCGCATTTTCATTCTTCCACATTTCTAAGATTGAATGTTCACCCTTTCCTAATTCATCCATCTCTGAATTTAACTTTACACTTTTCACCTTAACTTCCTTTTCTTCCACTAACTCTTCAACCACAAATGCGTCTTCATACATCTTCTTTTTCCCTTCCATTAGTTCTTCATATACCTGTTGGGTTATAACACAATCGTACTTTTTTGCTAACACTCTGATTAATTCTGCTTTGGTTAATTTAATCACGCCATCGCTGTCTAACACGAACTTAACCATTCTTCTACAATGTTATACAATCTTCTATATAAATCTTTCTTCTCTACTACAACAATCTCTATAAATCATTAAAACCTCCACTATCTATGGATGCACAAGACTACTATTCTCAAAAAGACATCCAAGCAGAATTACTTCGCCAAGCGCAGGACAAAGAATGCCAAGCCTGGTTTAATTCCATAAGGGGAAGAAGACCCGAAGTTGTTCACTTCTTAGGAGATATTCAGGATTTAGTTAAACAAGGGATGAGTTCTTTTCATATTTCAGAAGAACGCTGGCATGATCCTTTAACCCTAAAACCGGGCATGCAAAAAAAAGAATTAGATAGTCTACGCAAAGGATGGGATTTAATTTTAGATCTAGATAGTAAAGAATTAAGTTACAGTTTTATTGCAGGAGACTTATTAATTGAAGCATTAAAATTTCATGATATAAAAAATTACTCACTGAAGTTCAGCGGGAACCATGGTGTCCATATTGGCATACCTTTTGAAGCATTCCCAGATGAAGTCAATGGCGTTCCCATTAAAGATTATTTTCCAGACGGAATCAGAATCATCGCAGAATATTTAAAAAATATGATTAAAGACTTCTTAGCAACGAGAATCTTAGAAAGAGACACCTTAGAACAAGCCTGTGTTAAAGCACAAAAAACAAAAGAAGAAGCAATCGTCAATGGCAAATTCGATCCCTTTGCGTTAGTAGATATTGATTCAGTGCTAGTTTCAAACAGACACTTGTATCGGGCAGCCTACAGTATTAATGAAAAATCAGGATTAGTTAGTATACCAATCAAATCAATTCAAGATTATAACAAAGAAGATGCAAAACCAGAAAATGTAAAAGTTAAACTAAAATTTTTAGACAAGGAGAACACCATTAAAGGTGAAGCAAAACAACTACTCGTCCAAGCGTTTGACTGGGCAATTAAAAAACAATCGAACAATCCTTTTCCAGAACAACATATCCCCCGCATTTACGAACTGCCTAAGACTGCAATTAAAGAAGAACATTTTCCTCCTTGTATAAAATTAATTTCTGCAGGCCTCGAAGATGGAAAGAAACGAGCAATCTTTATTTTAATTAATTTCTTAGGGAATATGGGATGGAATGATGAACACATTAAAACCTATTTATTAGAATGGAATAAAAAAAATAAAGAACCATTACCTGAAGCATACATTAGCGCACAACTTGCTTGGTCTAAAAAACAAAATAAAAAAATATTACCGCCTAATTGTGATAATGCTTCTTACTATAAGGGATTAAACATTTGTCGGCCGGATGGATTCTGCAGTACAATAAAAAATCCAGTAAACTATGCAACTAAAAAATCAAGAATGGAAGAGAATAAAAATAAACCTAAAAAGAAAACTAAAAAACAACTTTCTCAACCACCCATTCAACGTAATTGTTCAGGATCCTGAAGTTGGCTTCAGGATTTCTTGAAGTCCTGTGAGGATGTTTTTGTTTTGTAGTTTTAAGGTTTGGATGATTGAGAAGAG
>JBAZPJ010000025.1:0-12067 GCA_041648255.1 Candidatus Nanoarchaeia archaeon | reverse complement strand
TAATACTGCTTGACCTAGACGAAGATGCACTGTTCAAAAGGAGATGCAAAAGCAAGGAAGAAAAATATCACGATAGAAGAGTTATGTGTCTTGAAATTGAATCGGGCAGGAACTATTTCAAAGAATATTGCCAAGATTTATTAATGGAAGGTACAAGAATATTAAATGTGGATTTGTGATACGACTGTTGAAATAATACTCCACAGAATCAAATGAAAGAAGAAAAAAATGAATGAATCACAACCTGAAACAATAAGAAAACAATTTGTAATTGTAAAAAGTCTTGTAGTTAATGAAAGGGGAGAGATACTCTTTGTAAGAAGGAATATGGAAGATCACAAGGAAGCCCACAACAAATGGGAATTCCCTGGTGGGAAAATAGAATTTGGAGAAACTCCCGAGGAAACTGCTGTGAGAGAAACAAAGGAAGAATCAGGGTATAAAGTTGAGGTTCAATCAATAATCCCCAAACTAATATCCTCAAAATGGGAGTCACAAAATCGGGCGTCCCAGCAGATATTAATAGGTTATATATGCAAGCTGATTGGTGGAGAAAGCACTCTGCCCGATCATGGCGTAAGCGAGATAAAATGGTTCAATTTAAGAGATGCACCAAAGAATTCGGAATGCCTTCCAGGAACGATAGATTTCTTAAATCTTTATAACCCGAGCAGAAAGAGCTGAAAATAAAAATGCTGCTTCATAATTTATTGAAAAATAATCCATCAGAAGTTTTTATATATCTAGAGAGAAGGATGAACAATGAAAACCATCCTGCGAATGTGGCTGAAAAGTATTCTGCCATGGGAAATTCAGAGAGTTTTGAGTTACCCTTTGTGCTCATGGATCCTGAAGAAATAGAAGTATTAAAAAGCTTTAGAAAGATTAAAAGAGTAGAGGAGATGATGATATAATGAATTTTAATCAAAAGTTTGAACCAAAAGATAACCAGATTATTCATGGAGCTGGACAGAGTTTTGACCAATTCAAAAAATATTGGATGGTTACTAAAAGTCACAGACCATTAGTTTACATGGCTTATAATAAAGTTGGAGAGATTGAAGAAAAATGAAAGAATATAAGGAGGGTTGGCAATGCTTTGTTGAAATTGAAGGCAATAAAGTAATTAAGAGACTTAAAACAAAAGAAGAAGTATCTAAAAAAGTAAAGGAATATTTAATGTTTAAGAATTCTTTAGAATTGTTAGAAGAAAGAACTGAGAAGGTTTATTCAGCTATAAAAAACTCATTGGAAGTTGTAAAAGAATCTGGAATTCCAAAAGTTTATTTGGCAAATGCGGAAATTAACAACAATATAATTAAGCAAGATAAAGTAGTTCCGATAGGAGATAAAATAAGTGGATTATTAAATGAAAACAGGAGAGAAGAGGCTGAAAAATTAATTATAACCTTGGCAAGTTTTATTCTTGAATTGTGGAGATATAAGATTCATGAATATAATTATAAGTTTTATTCTAATTATGGTCTTGACAATAATGGAAATATTGTATTAATCGATTTTTTAGAAATAACAAACGATAAAGAAAAAGTAAGAAGGCACATTATAAGCAAAAAATGGGATAATCCTGAAAGGTATTTACATAAAATAGATATAGAAATAGCAAACCTTTTTGTAAGAATATTAAATAAAAATCTAACTTTAGATAATTTAGAGAAGAACTGGGGGGGAAAATGCTCAAATTAATACTAATTCGTCATGCCGAATCGATTGCGAATGCGCGAGGTATTAAGCAAGGACAAAAGATAGATGAACCGCTTAGTGAAATTGGTAAGATACAGGCAATAAAAACTGCTGAATCTTTAAGAGAAGAAAAAATTGAAGTTATTATTTCATCGGATTTAAAAAGGGCATTGCATACTGCCGAGGAGATTTCCAAAGTTTTCGGGAAAAAAATAATTGCAGATAAGAGATTAAGAGAAATGGATCATGATAATGAAAAGAATGAAGAATTGGTTAGAAGATGCAAAGATTTTCTTGAAGAGATAAAAAAGTATAAAGGAACAGTTGTTGTAGTCGGACACGGGGGAGTAAATAAAACTATTTTAGCAATTTCAACAGGAGACAGAGAGAAAGGTGCGGAAATTTTTAACAACGTTAAACAATACAATGCATGTATTAACACACTTTTTTATAAAAACAAAGAGTGGATAATAGAAGCAATTAATGACGTTTCTCATTTAAATGACTCTGAAATCACCAAACAAAAACAGAATTAAATAGCTCCAGCCTCAAGAATCTCAAATAAATTCTTCTTAGAGTCTATCCTTACGTTTACTCCTAAGGGTATTGTAATCATTGGATCGCTATGTCCAATATCCACACCGAAAAGAATTGGAAACTTATATTCGCTTGTACGTTCTAATAACTTTTTCTTTAACATTTCTGTATCTTCTTCAGAATATTTAAACGGTCTTCCAAAAATAAGTCCTTTAATTTCTTTGAATATTCTGGTTAAGTTAAGATGTTCAAGATACCAATCGGCGTATGCTAGTGGTTCTCCCTTATCAAACTCTTGCCCTTCTGGAATTTCCAAAAATAATATTTTATTCTTATAATTCGGCCAATATTCCGTTCCAGCCAATTGCGCAATAGAAGGTAAACATCCCCCCATAATCTCTCCTTCGGCCATTCCTTCTCTTAACCACTCATATCCCTTATTCTCTTTTAGATTTCTTGGACGTTCTAAATCTTTCTTCTTTCCCCAATCTAAGACTTCATCAGTCCACTCTTTAGAAGGAATTACGTTCCCTATTGGTTTATCTGATGCGACTGCTTTAAAAAAATAATCCAACGTATACTGCAACGGCTTTGGATGCTCTGCAAACTGGGTCATTGCACACGGACCATAGAACGTCACTAACCCCACTTTTACATAAAAAGCATAATGCAAATTAGAAATATCAGAATAGCCACAAAATATTTTAGGATTCTCTTTTATCAATTCATAATTAAGATATTTGAATGTTTGATTTGCTACTGTACCCCCAATAAGACAAATAATTGCCTTCACTTCTGTATCTTTAAATGCGTCCATAATATCTTTTGCTCTTTCCTGCGCAGGAGCAGACTCCCAACCATTGTTTTTTCTCGTAGCAGAAAACTCTTTTACTTTATACCCCTGAGACTCCAGGAACTTAATCGCATTATCCAACCTGTGAGGAAATAACCCTGCCAATCCAGCAGAAGGAGCAATAATTGCTATTGTATCTCCCTTCTTTAACATCGGCGGTTTAATTAGCATAGCCTTTGAATTAAGTTAAAGTATAAATAGCTTTTTATCATTCGTACTTATTAAGCTGAAGTGGGTGGGGGGTATCTATTTTTATACGTGTTGTAAAGGGGTTTTACGGTGGTTTTAAGTGGGGAGAATTTTTTAGTTTTTTTCCTGTTTTGGAGGAATTTTTGTTTTGGCTTTAAAACAGAGTTTATGCTGCTTTAAGCAGATCTATATCCTAGAGAATATAATTGAGCTTAATAAGTACGGTTATAGAAGCTTTTTTAAACCTCTTTAGAATCTTTATATAATAACGATGGTAAAATTATTTTTAGTGCGTCACGGAGAATCCATTGAGGCAGAGCCTGAGCAAATACTCTCTAAAAAGGGCAAACAACAAGCAAAAGATGTTGCAAAAAGGCTTGAGCAGTTGCGAATAACGAAGGTATATGTAAGCAGTGCACAGCGCACTCTGGAAACGTATGAAGTGTATAAAAAAATGAAGCCTCATGTTCCTGTGGTGATATCTGATAAGCTAAGAGAAGTATATCGTACGTTGATTGGCGGTCCTGAACGTGAGGGTACACCTCCTGATCGTAAGAAGAAAGATATGCAACGTGCAGATGCCATTTTAAAAGAGATTATTAATGATGCTCAAGAAGATGATGCTATCCTTTTATTTATTCATGGAAATTTAATTCGATACATTATTGCTCATTTCTTACAAATAAGTAAAGTTAACTTGTGGGAAGAATTAGAGATTCATGATGCATCAATCTCACTAATAGACATCACTAACAACAAACCACAAGTACGTTTAATTAACTCCATCGAACATCTAGGTAAAGAAGAAGTTGAAGAATTCTATAATACTTATTCAAAGACAGAGTATCTTTCTTAAGAAAGAAGTGTGATTAAGGCTTTTGAAGGAGAATCATTAAATCGGTTAATTACTCGTGTTCGTGCTTGTTTTCCCATTCTTGTTCTTAATTCTGAAGACTTGTATAATTCAATCATTTTCCCTTCTAATTCTGTTCTGGATTTTGGGTTGATAAGATAGCCTGTTGTTCCATTAGCTATTGCTTCCACAACTCCTCCGCTATTCCCCCCTATTACAGGTATTTGATGCATACCTGCTTCAAGAAAGACAATACCAAATCCTTCTACATCATTAGGTGGAATAAATTCTGTTGGTAAAACAAAAATATCTGCAGCGCCATAATGCTTTGCTAAAGTCACATCATCAACTTGATCATGAACGTGTACTCTTTCTTCAAGGTTACGAACCCCTATGGTTTCTTTGATATGTGATTTATTCGGACCGTCACCTACAATGGCATAATGAAGGTTAGGCAAAGCCACTTGCAGACGATGAAAAATCTCAATAACTCTATGTTGGCCTTTTCTGTCTATGAGACGTCCTACAGAAAGTGCAACAAAATCACTCGGAGCATAGCCAAGCGCTATTTTACAAGCTGTTTTATTTTGTAATGATGACGTGCTTAAAGAAGGTGGAAGTATATAGGATCTTATATGAATCCCTTGGTGTACAAATACATTCTGCGTGAATTGGCTAATACAAAAAACATGATCTGCACTTTGTAATACTATTTTGTAAAATGGGGCTTCGTCTTGTGTGTAACCTTGATGTGCCCCTGTTGAAGAGCTGTTTTTACTGACAATAGCATTATCAATGAATGCTTCTTTTGCATGAGTAATAATTCCTGTTCGTGCAGAAGATTTATATTTTTTATAGTCTCGGCCCGCTTCTGGATGTGAGCGGAGATAACCAAAAAGTACTATGTCTGTGTTTGTCTGTCTTAAGATATCAACAATATTACGGTTTGTTTGTCTTCTCGAAGGAGTTTCATGTTCAAAAGGGAAAAAATCTGTTCTATATACCTCAAATGGTAAACTTTGATAATCCGTTGCTTGACCAATATTATTTGGGACGATAACTTGAAAACGCTCATTTGCAAAGTATTTTCTATAAATCTGCATTAAGTAACTTGCTATGCCTCCTTTCATAGGATGAAAATCCTGTGTTATAAGCGTAACACTTTTTGCCATGGTGTTATTTGAATACTTCCCGAAATTGTTCTAAGGATATTTGTGCCTCTCTTGAATGTCCCCGCCGATGACGATCGTATGCCTGGATTAAAAAGAAAAAACCTTTACCAAAACGTAATTCTTCTCGGCTTAAAGGTGGTCTTTTTTGAAAATATTGATCAAGATAAGTTGCTTGTTCTGTTTCATTATGACAAACTCGAAGAAGGGGTCTTGCTAAATCAAAGGCGATAGGCCCTTCTAATACGTGTTCCAAATCAATAGTAACGAGTCTTTGTTTCGTCTTAACAATATTGCTCGGTGAATAGTCTCCATGAATCAGTCCATAAGCAGAAAATTGAGGGATGGGTAACTCATTTTTTCCCATTAACTGATGCTGTAAAATATATGTACGAACACGATCAAGTTTTTCGGTCCAACAATCTAGGTTATAATTATCTACTTGGTGGAATGTTGCTTGAAGTTGTGCAACAGCAGAAATCTTTATTGTAGGTAAAGTATCTAATGTCCTCCCATCAATAAATGTAGTCACAAACCCTCCTTCAAGTATCCCTACGATGGGTGAGGAAATTATTCCTGATCTATTTTTCTCGTCGAGTTTTTGTTTATATCGTGCTATATTTGAGGTTCTATCAGTAGGATGATAGACAAACGTTCCATCTGCTGTTGTAAATAATAATGGACTGTGTCTTGTTCCTGCTTTCCATCCTGTATTAATAATTTGGTAACGAGATATCTCTCCAAAAATTCTTGACAATGTCGATATCGTTTTTTTTACATTGTTTACGTTCATTTGAACAATCCTTGGTATATCTGAAATATAATCTTCCAATCGAAGAATGTCTCTGCTCGTGTTCTTCCTTTTGTTCCCATAGCAAGTCGTGTTGCAGGATTATGAATAAGTTCAACAAGCCTGTTAGCTGCTGTTACATAATCTCTTTCAGGCACTAAGAACCCTGTTTCACCATCTTGCAGTATTTCAGGGACGCCACCTACTCGAGAAGCGACAATGGGCAGACCTGAAGCAGATGCTTCGCAAAGACATCTCCCCATAGTTTCCGTGTGAATGTAAGATGAACCTCGTTCATGTTTTTCTAAGTGGATAGGCATATGTAAAAAAATATCTGCTGTCCTGAAATGAGTAGGCATATCTTCTATTCTTCGTGCGCCAAGTAAATGTACATTATTCAGTCTACGTTCAGCCACTATTCTTTCTATAGTTCCTCGTTCTGGACCATCGCCTAAAATATAATATTGAAAATGGGCACCTTGTCTCGTTGCTTGTTCTACTGCTTGGAGCGAATATTCCCAACCTTTAAAAGCAACAAGTCGTGCAGCTGTTAATATGCTAACTGTTTCTTTTAAAGATGTTGTGGCTGGATGAAAAGTATTGCAGTCAACACCCCCAATAACTTTAACAAGTTTGTCAGAATTCACACCGACTGATATTGTTCTATGATAAGAGTATTGGCTATTGACTATAAAGTAATCTACGTATTTGTTTACTAAGTCTACAACTCTTGCTCGTGAGGCTTCTAAACTTCTTGTAGTATCTGTTTCATCGCCAATCCATCCAGCCATGATGTCATTTCCACCTGATCGAACAATAACTCGTGTTTGTGGGTATATTTGCTTGATAAGCGCGAGCGAAGGTAGCCATGTCGGACTGTTTAAATAGAAAATAGTATTGTTAGGATCTTGGTCTGTAAGAATAATTTCTGCATCTTTCTCAAAATTACCACTTAATGACCTGTTTACCAATACTTCTAGATCATTATTTGTAGGCGCTTGTTCTGGTCCAAGTAAACTGTCACATGGAGCAGGAACGCCGTCAGTGACTAAATCCTTAACAAATATCTTGCTTATAGGAAACTCTTGATGTCCAGCAAATGCACGAGCGAATTCATATGCATGTGTTTCCATACCACCAATATGACTAGAGAATTTTGGTGAAATAAAACAAATTTGTTTAACCATTAAAACTCACCTCGTTCACGAAGAATGTCGTCAACAGATACATCTCTTTTGATATCTTCTTTTATCTTTTGTTCTAAATCAGCAACCTCAACACATCGTGTAAGAACCTCATTTTCAATTGTTCGAGGAATAACAACAACAGCATCATAATCGCCAAACAATAAATCTCCTGGTTTAATAGTACATTCTCCAATATTGACTGAGATGTCTAATTTATCAACAATGCCTCTCTTTTTAATATCTCGAGCATAGTTGGTTCGTGCAAAGACAGGATAGCACATAGCGATGGTTTCAACAGCATCTCTTGTACAACCATCGATAATTGTTCCATCAACGCCTCTATGTTGCGCTAATGTTGCCATAAGCTCACCAAAGAATGCCATTTCTTTGAACCCGTTTCCAATGACAAGAACCTCTCCCTTGTTTAATTGCTCAAGAAAATAGAGTCCCTTATAAACATCCCTATGGTCTTCGCCATCAGTAATTGGTTTAAGAGATATGGTTCTTGCTCGCCCAAATAAACGTGCTTTGACAAAATTTGGTTTAATCTCTGAAGGGAGTAATTGTTGCGTGTATCCCATTTCATCTAAAACATCAGAGATGATTGCTGAAGAGATAAACGATTTATAGTCTACCATAAAGTTCACCCTGTTGGAGTCCACGAATAACTAGTTCTGCAAATGCAAAATCTTCTTCAGTATTGATGTCAATGCTTTCTATTAGCGGAATTGGAAGAATATGTGGGGTTTTTCCAATACGTGATTTACCACTAAGGAGAGTTGCCTTTCTGATAGCATATAGACTCATAGTTTCTATAATCGTTGCAGGAAGGTCAACACTATTGGGAATGTGCATTGGATTATAGTTTCTTGGTGTACTATCTGCATTCCAGAGGTACATCTTTTCTCTTCTTGCAGCAAAAACACTATCGTGCTCTTTTTTTACTATCAAACGAAATACTGCTTCATCGATAGTGCTTTGTGAGAGGAATGGTGCTGTAGGAAGTACCTGCACATAGATATCAGCATCAGGAACTTGTCTTGCCTCATACAAAAACAATTGGTTACCATCAGTGCGATTAGATGCAAGACTTTCTGGTCGATGTAGTTCCTTATGTCTTCGTCCACTTGCAAGGTCAAATACGGCTTGTGCTTCACTGTCTAAGTAAATTTCTTGAATCGTGTGGCATGTAAGTAATGTATCTAAGACGTGAAGGAATAAGGATTTATCACCCAGTTTTCTTATATTTTTATTTGTAACTCGCGTGCTTGTTCCTTTTGCTGGTACAAAAGCTACAACATGTTGTTTTGGCGCAATTTTTTCTAATAGGTCTTCTTGTACAAACACTTCTAATGAACTTGTTATATCATTAACAACGTGTCGTCCTGCTTGTTCAAATTGTCGTTGTGCTTCTTGCATATATCTTACAATAAGAGCACGATATTCTGGATGTCCGGGCAAACCCTTTTGGATAATGTGACTTTGTGTTTTGGGAAATATTAAATTTGGAAAGTTAGGATTTCGATGAATTTCATAAGAGTGACCATCTTTTCCCCAATCATGGTTGGTGCTCATGTCCATTCCAATAACATTTACTCTATCAAAGCCCAGAAAGTAAGCAAATTGTAACGCGTCATATGCTACTGTTTTTCCTCGCCAAAATCCTTCTCGCAAAGGGTTTTGTGCAAAGCGAATAATTCCTTGTGGATGATGTGGTGGTACAAAGTAGGTTCGTTCATCGATTAATTCTTGAGGAAATGTTTTACAAGCTCCAGCAATAATAATTTTTGTAGTTGGTGTGCCCCGTAATATTCGTGCATACACATCTTTGAATTGTGGAATAACATCTTTGTCAGCAATAATGTTAAAGGTAGGAGTTACTCCAGATTGTCCTAATGTAAGTGGACTGAGATTAAGACCGATAGTTATTTCATTTTTTAATGCTGAGAGGTCTCTATAGGCTAAACTCGGACCAGTTCCTACAATAAACCCTTGTTCTCCCCTGTGCTGATTTTTCAAGCCAAGAATGGCTTCAAGACTTTTTGTAACCATTATCGAATAGTTATTTTATAGTATATAACCGTTTTGTTTTTCTTGCTGTGTTGCATAAATCTCTGGTGTTGGTTAGGCTTATAGGAATTGGTTTGCTAAGATCTTGGTCTTAGCATAGTTTTTCATCTTTTCATATGCCCAGAATCGTCTTTTTATTTCTTTGCACATGTTTTTGACTGTTTTAGTAAGGGGTTTCTCTCCGAATATGCGTTTTACTGCTGAAAAGATACCTTTGGTTCCGAGCCATCGGAGACCATAACTTTTTTCTCTTGCCCAATCTTTCCAATCTTGATTCTGGTAATCAAATACTTCTCTGAGTCTTCGCATACTTCCATTAGCATTTTTCGAAGCGTTATCTCTGGGAGGAATTGCACTTTCTGTTCCATGTTGTTCAAGAATGTATCTATGATTGCCGTCTCTATGCTCAACAAGCAATTGATTTAATAAAAGATAAGTATCCTGAAAGGGAAGAATTGCTCATTACCTAGGCGGAAAGCAATCGGAGATATTCATGCTTCTAAAAAAATAATTTCACTTCCTGGAATGAAAATCATCACCGCCGGCTCTATCCTCTCTAAAAAACTAGGCAATCAACTTCTTACAGTACACCTACAACCCCAATCCGGCTCCTGCTTTAACAACGAAATTAAATTTGTTGAAGAACCCTCAAACCTTTCTTCCCATTACGACATAACTTATCCAATCAAACACGTTACTCCCTGCTCTTTTTTAAAAAATAATTAACTAGGTAGATTTAGGGGATCCTAAAGTTGATCAGGTCTACTCCCGTCTAAGATAGTTATATAAATAAATCTTAATTTCTTTATTTTAAGATGAAAGTAAAAATCGTTGAGCTTTTTGAGAGAGTTCAAAAAATTCCTTATCAGGTGTGTAAGTTTGAAGAAGAAACGCTAAACGAAACATTAGAAGCTCGCTAGATTTCTGGCGAAGTTATCTTTAAGTCCTTGATTATAGTTTGTAGTGATTAGTCAAAAGGATGATCTACTAAATGCTCAAAGGACATTTGTTCTGGAATTATTCCAATTGATTTTCCATATTCTCTTGCTCTGTTTAATTCTGGATCTTTTTTTCTAAAATTAAACATTGCCCCCCTGAAAACAACATACATTTCTCCGCCGTTACATAAATGTGTATAAAATGCGGGTTTGATAACATGTAGTGCCCTATCTAAATAATTTTGTCTATCGGAATCTTGAACCTCTACTTTATGAAATACCATAACTCTATCTTCATTTTCCAGTTTAAACTGGCTTGTATCAACTATCTTCGTCATACCGAGTAAACTTTGGTCTTCTAGACTTTCTTCGAGTAAAACTCCTTGCCATACCATGTTTTTGTTATCCATGTTGTGTTTAAAAATTTTTCCCTTACTGCATTATAATACATATGGGCAGTGATTTAAATTGAAATCTCTTATTTGTTGTGTTCCTTGATGCTCTAAGTTTTTTGCGTCTGCAAAAATGCTTTTCAGTTTTCTGTGTACATATTTTCCTTCTCTTCCAAAGCTTTTAGCAAGTACTTTGGTTTCGATGCTCTGCCTATCGATATCTTTATTCGTACAAATGAAATGAGAGCAAGTGGAGGATTAACACCTCTTCTTACCTCCCAGAACGCTCAGTGGTATGTCCCAGTTTCTCCCGGTATTATCTCCTTGTCAGATCACGCCCTCAAATTAATTCTACACAACTATTTGTTTAATCGACAATTGTCTGGAGGCAAGCATGAACATACTCCAATCAGCGAAGAAGAATCCAGTGAAGTATCTAGATTTTATGAACAATCAAAGAATGATATTTTGGGTGTAGGAAGAAAGGTGGGAGATATGTGGATATACCAACCTAAACGTTAATTTCTTTTCATCTTATCTTTACTTTTCACCTACGATCACTACAAAGGCTTCTCCCACCTTCAAATCCTTCTTTTTCTCCATATACACTTTTAATTTCTTACTTTCCTCTTCAGTCCAATTAACTCCTTCTTCGTATCCTAATTCAATCTTGAACTTTTCTTCTAATTTAGCATAACTTGGAAAATCATAGTATGTTGTAACAATCTCTTCTTTCAAATTTCCAAATTGACTGTAGAGCTTTTCCTTTAATTCTGCCTGCTTCTCCTTTATTTTAGAAGGCTTTAGCTTTAATTTATTTAAAATCGCAATATACTCTGAATCGGCATAGGCCTCTAAGATGACTATTCTTCCTTTTGGCTTTAACATTGCATATAACTTTTTTACTATTTTTTCTTTATCTGCTGCATAATGCAATCCAGCCCAACTTACAAGAATTCCATCAAACTCATTCTCTTTATACTTTAACTTTGTAACATCTCCTTCTTCAATTGTCACATTCTTTAATCTACTTAACTTCTCTTTTGTATATCTCACTGCAGAACCATTGTTATCAATAGCTACAACCTCTTTCGCAACTTTGCCTACCTCTTTTGTAATTCTTCCAGTTCCACAACCAACTTCTAAAATTCTCTTTCCTTTTGGATCTAACTCCTTTACAATTTTCTTAAACTCTCTCTTCTCAGGATCATAATACTCAGTATACCAATCATCTAACTTTTTCATAATCTCTTCATTAATCTCTGCTAAAATACGCGTCGTAATTATCTCTGCTTCCTTTTCATTAAACATTTTTAATAAACTTCCTGTTACTGATTTTAGAAATACATTCTGCTCGATGTGATAAGAAGAAGAAGCCCGTATCAAAA
>JBAZPJ010000024.1:0-12076 GCA_041648255.1 Candidatus Nanoarchaeia archaeon | reverse complement strand
TCATCAGGATTTTTGACTTTGTCAATAGTAATCTTTGGATTGCCTTTGAAGTAGACGTGTCCAGCAGTGAACTTAGCGTGTTCTTTTGCGAGGCCTAATGTTGCGATTGCTTCAAATTCTAATTCTTGATCTTTTAATAATTGTACGAGTGGAATTTTGCCATAGACTGCTTTGATTTTTGGGTCTTGGCATTTGAAGTCTGAAGCGTAGACAGTGATTGGTCCTTCTGCTTTGAGTGTAAAGATGACTTGGCATTTTGCGCATCCTGCGCCTCTGCAGCTGCATTTTTCTGGTAATTCATAGGTTTCTAAGTCTGTAACGAGCGGAACTAATCCTAATCTTAAAGCGAGAATTTCATCAAAGAGTGCTGAAGTGTTTTTTACAAAGGTAACGCGTTTGATTGCGAGAACAGGTAATTCTGAAAGGATAATTCTTCGTAATGCGTTTGCATAAGCTGGGTCTGCGTCTTTGAGCATGAAAACAAGTTTGTTATCTTGCTTGCGAAGGAGTTTAAAATCCATTGTAGAGTAGGGTGATGGAATTGACGTTTATTTATATAGGTTATGGTTTACAGCTTGAGTGTTTTTCTAATTGAAAGCTAGCCGTTCCATCGTCTGCGGTGAGTAAAATCATTGTTGCATCGCTTAAACCGTCTTCGTTAATATCTACTTCTTGACTGTATCCTTCTTGTAAGGTAGCTGATTCTTCGCTAACAATGACTGCCCCAGTTGTGTCTGTTAAGCTGATGGGTTGATCTGTTAAAAGAAATGCAATACTTAAGAGTGCAATAAATCCGGATAATGAGCTAACGATTAAGAGGGGAATGTGTTTCATAAGTGTTTTCTGCTTCTGCTTCTTTATAATCGTTTTGAAAACCTTTAAAAGTCAGCTTCAAGTGAAAAGGGGAATGGGTACTGAAATTGTTGAGGTGATTATTCTTATTCTTGGGATAGGTGTATTATTTTTAGCAATTCAGAGTTATAGTAAATTAAGGGGAAAGCAGCAAACATCTGCGATGTGGCTTGTTTATTTAATTGCATTATTAGTGTTATACAAATCAATGAATATTTTAGCGCTAAGGTGGAATATGGCGAAAGGGATGGTAATTGCAGAAGTGTTTTTTCTTGCAGCGTTGGTTGCAGGCGTAATGATTATTCGGGGATGGAAGAAATGAATAGTGCAAAAGAGATAGCTTCTAAACATAAGCGCGAATCCCAATTAAAAATAACGAGTTTACGTGTGTTAGCAAAAGTCATGAATTTTTTAAAAAAACCGCTCTATCGCGCTTCTACTAAAATGAAGGTGGATTATGTTGAAGGATCGTTTGCTGATTTTGAAACGATCAAAGAAGAGAAGGTAACAAGAAGGCAGGAAGATGGTGAAATGGTCGAAAGGTTGAAAGAAACATACAAATTATAATTGTTACCACTTAACCATAACAAATGGCAGAAAGCTTTATATACACCATAACTCTCTAAATTGTTATGAATATTCCTCAAGACGTTCCTCCAGAAGCTAAAGAAAAGCTAGAGGCAATGAAAGGAAAGTTAGATAATTTTTCTAAAGTTATTGCAAAAGAGCATAAAGAGATTATTGGTGTTGCATTATTGCCTCCTTCTAGAATTAATCCTGAAGAAAAACTTTCTGAAGAAGAAATGACTAAGATCAAGAATGCGATTAATGTGCTTGTTCTTGTTGATTTATCTGAAAGAAAAGATTGGTTTGAAGTTCGTGAAGAGATTACAAAAAGTGTAGGTAAGAAAGCAAAGGAGATTGATACAAATCTAAATCCTCAAATTACAGACATGTATGATATTAGGGAAAGCTGTTTTGATGGTAAGACAGAGATTCTTGGTTTGATTGCTGCATGTGCTCCGTTGTATGATCCTAAAGATTTACTTGGCGCGTTAAAAATTGCTGAAGTGCATAAGAGTATGGTCTTAAAGAAATTCGAAAAATACATTGTGAGTTACGTTGCAGTCGGTTCTTTATTCCGAGGTGATGCAAAGCCGAATGATATTGATGTTGCTGTTGTTGTTGATGATACTGATGTAAAGAAGATGACGAGAGCAGAGTTAAAAGATAAACTTGGTGCGATTGTTCGTTCATTAGGATATGATGCTTCTAAGATTACGGGTGTAGAGAAAGCCTTTCACATTCAAACCTATATCTTAACTGACTTCTGGGATGCAGTAAAAGATGCTCATCCAGTTATTTTCACGTTCTTAAGAGACGGTGTTCCAATTTATGATCGCGGTGTGTTCATGCCCTGGAAATTATTATTAAAGATGGGAAGAATTAGACCTTCTCCAGAAGCGATTGATATGCAGATGGATGTTGGAGAGAAATTAATTCAACGAACAAAAGGAAAATTACTCAGTGTTGTTGGAGAAGACTTATACTATGCTTTACTTAATCCTGCTCAAGCTGCATTAATGTTGTATGGTATTGCTCCTCCCACTCCGAAAGAAACAATCCAGTTGATGGATGAAATATTTGTAAAGAAAGAAAAGATCTTAGAAAAGAAATATGTAGATATGTTAGATAGAATCAGACAGTATTACAAAGACATTGAACACGGCGACGTAAAAGAAGTGTCTGGTCTTGATATTGATAAGTTATTGACTGATGCTGAAGAGTATATGAAACGCATTAAGAAGATGTTTGATCAAATTCAAAATAGGAGAGATAAAGAAAGTGTTGAGGAAATGTATACGTCTTGCATGAATGTGACTGAAGAGTTATTGGTCTTACAGGGAGTGCAAGTAAAAGCTAAAGCCAATATTGTTAATTTGTTCAAAAAGGAATTAATTGACAAAAAGATATTACCGCCGCAATTATTAACAGAGTTAAAAATAATTCTTGCAACAAAAGAAAGATACAAGAAAAAGAAAATTGCTAGTCCAGAATTAGAAAAGATCAGAAAGGAAGGAAGAGCGTACATTAAAGCGATCGTAGAGTTTATTCAAAGAAAGAGGGGCTACGAATTTGAACGAGCAAAAATTAGGTTTAAGTATGGGGAGAAATTCGGTGAAGCAATTTTATTAGATAAAGTAGTTTTCTTGATTGACGATATTGATGCTGAAGAGAAGTCTATTGGAAAAGCTGCATTAAAAGCTGATGGGAGTTTTGCTCCAAAGGAAAAGAGTTCCTATGAAGAGATGGAAAAAGAAATGAGTACGGTCAAATTACCGGGCAGAGTTTTTATTAAAGAGAAAATTTTTGAATCCTTAAGAGAGTTATATGGTAAAGATATTGAAATTCTAGTGAATTATTGAGGATGTATTTGATCAAAATATGATTTTATTTGTTTGGAAGAAATTTGTTCTTAGCTTTAATGAGGGGCTGCTGTAGAGTTCATTCTGAACAAATAGTAAGCTTAATAATATATAAAATAATAATTACGAAAGAGGTGATATTAATGAAACAAAATTTAGGTAAAATAGACAGAATTTTAAGATTTGCGCTGGCCTTCTGGTGGCTTGGTCCGTTGGCACCACAATTTAGTGCAGAATTGGCAAACTGGTTCATAACAATAGTGGGAGTGATAGCACTCATTGAAAGTTTTACGGGATGGTGTGGGTTGCATACTCTGTTTAACATAAATAATAAAAACCAGTAGGGGTGAAGGATGGGAAGGTTTAGATAACCTTTTCATTTATTCTTTTGGGAATATGGTTTGCACGAGAAACCCCTCGCTTTAGCTGGATTTATTTTAGGGGCGTGTCATTTAAGATGCGGGTAATTAAAGGGGGGTATACCTACACTTATTATAAAAAGCGAATATTTAAGTAGTTTGTAGGTATACATTTATTGTGGGGATTGTTACAAAGAAAAAAGGAGATAGGGTTTATTTCTATTTGAAACAGTCGATCCGAGAAGGGAATAAAGTTAAAACAAAAGAAAAGTATCTTGGAACAAGTATCCCTGCGAATATTAATGGATTAAGGGCTGAATTTAAAATAGATAATCAAAAAGAAATTAACAAAAAACTTGAGTTAATTGAGAGGAGTTTTCAAGTTGAATGGAAAAGAACTCCTGAGAATGCAAGAAAGAAGCAGCTTGAAGAAGTAGCCATCGCATTTACTTATAATACCAATGCGATAGAAGGTTCTACTATCACCTTGGAAGAAGCAAGAGGGATTATTCATGATAAGATTGCTCCAAATAAGCCGCTTAGAGAAGTAATAGAGACAGAAGCTCACGCAAGAATTTTTTTAGAAATGTTGGATGAAGAAGAGAAAATTACAAACGAGCTTTTATTAAAATGGCATAAAGATATCTTCGGGATAACAAAGGAAGATATTGCAGGAAAGTACAGAGATTATCTCGTGAGAGTCGGATCTTATTTGGCACCGGACTGGCAGGAGGTTAAGAGAATGATGAATGAGTTAATTGAATTTATGAAAAAGAATAAAGAAATGAATCCTGTAGAGTTGTCCGCAAGAGCGCATTATAAATTTGAAATGATTCATCCATTTGGTGATGGGAATGGAAGGGTTGGAAGGTTGTTAATGAATCAGCTTCTTTGGCATAAAGGTTATCCAATGTTAATTATTGAATACAAAAAAAGAAAATCCTATTACAAAGCATTGCAAAAAAATGAAGAAGGGTTTGTTTCTTATTTTATAAGAAGATATTTAGCAGTACATAAGAAAAGGTATTTAACTCACTAAGCGTTCTAACCATCATGCAAAAAGAGCTTAAAAAACAAAAGGTAATTGTGTATACAACTCCTACTTGTACCTATTGTGTCTTAGTAAAGAATTTCTTAAAGGAAGAAAAAGTAGTGTTTGAAGAAATTGATGTTAATAAGGATCCAAAACAAATGGAAATCCTCATCCAAAAGACGGGTCAGTTAGGCGTTCCGGTTATTGACATAAATGGAACAATTGTTATTGGTTTTGATAGAGATGGCTTAAAACGTGCTTTAAAGGCATAATAAGCCCGAAGAAAGATTTATAATCTTTAGAGCTTATTGTTTTGTATGGAATACAACGCGTATCAACCAAGCCAGAATCAGAGCTATAATACACAAAGTACGAGTTATGGTGATGCTTCAAACTATAGGCCAGATATTGTGATTAGTAGTCCTAGAAAGGGTCGTTGTCCGACTGGTGGAAAATGTGTAGTGTGTTCCCGTTTATGTATGATGGAGTGAAAAAAGATGATAACAAAAGATACGATGATTGGAGAAGTAGTAGAGAAGTATCCTATAGCCGCTACCTTAATGGAAGAGTTTGGATTGCATTGTTTTGGATGTCATTCTAATCCTTCTGAAAGTATTGAAGCTGGAGTATTAAGTCATGGATTTTCTGCTAACGAAGTTGAAATGTTAGTAACAGAATTAAATAAATTAGCAAGCGAGCCTCAAGTAAATAAAAATAGTGAAGGAACGGTTATGGTAACTGAAACTGCTGCTGGTGAAATTAAGAATTTATTAGAATCTCAAAAGAAAGCTGATCATGGATTGAAAGTGAAGGTTGTTGCTGGCGGCTGTGCCGGGTTTAAGTATGAAATTAATTTTGTAAAAGCTCCTTCTGAAGGAGATACTGTTGTTGAGTCTAACGGATTAAAACTATTCGTTGATCCAGCAAGTATGAGCTTTTTGAAAGGGTGCCAGATTGATTACACGGCTGGTTTAATGAATGCTGGGTTTAAAGTAATAAATCCGAATGAGAAGCATGCATGCGGTTGCGGCAGTTCTGTCGGATTTTAATTTTTATTTTTTTAATACTGTTCTGGAAATTCTAATTGGATGAGAGCCATTTGTAAGGATTGTTTACTATAATCAATTCTGCTCACTCTATCTTTTGTTAATATTCCAATCGCTCCTCCGGGAGTAGAACCTATGCGGAGATGTTCTGTTAATCCTGTTTTGAGCATAGCGTCGCTTCCTTCCATTCCTTCAAGAATCATTCTTGTAACTTGCAGTGGCCATTCAAATCCGCTAGAAAGTCCTGTTGCAAATTGTTTGCCATCGTAGATTGCACATGCGCTAATCTCCATATGTCCAGTCTTAGTATGGGGAACTTCTATTAAACCTCCCTCAAAACCAATGCTATAATCACAATCTCTAAAAACGTCTCTTGCTCTATTGCATGCTCCTCTCATTGTTTCTTCTAAAGTCCGTGGATGACTTGAAACACCCGAGTTGGCATCTAGGTCGATAATTGTTGCGCCACTGAAGAGGGGATAATCGATAATTGTTTGTCTAACGGAGTCTACTTTTGCTATATTCCTAGATCCGACATTAATAATCATAAGTTTTTAATCATCTAAATTATTATAAACATTATTGTAATAAGAAAGGTATGGTTGTAGAGGTTGAATTAAGAACGTTTTTGACTGAAGATCGATATAATGACCTGTTAGCCTTTTTTAGAAAAGAAGGAACGTTTATTTCAGAAGATAATCAAGAAACATTTTATTTTGATGGTAAGGAAGATTTGAGGATTCAAAAAAATGATTTTTTCTCTAAGATTTGGGTGAAGAAGGGAAAATTACACGATGAAGCCAGAGAAGAAATTGAGATTAAAGTCGATAAAGGAGATTTTGAAAAGTTAGAAAAGATATTTTTAGCAGCAGGATTAAATGTACAAATTAAGTGGTTAAGAAAAAGAGTAACATTCAAATGGAAAAATATGGATGTAATGTTAGATCTTACAAAAGGATATGGACATATTTTAGAAATAGAAAAATTGGTTGAGGATACTGAAAAAGAACGAACATTAATTGAATTAAAGAAGGAATTACAATCACTCAACATTCCCTTATCCTCTAAAGAAGAGTTTGAAAAGAAATACGCATTTTACAAAGAGAATTGGAAGAATTTAATTTAAAAAAGAGTTAAGACGACACAGAGGCCATTTAGAAATTACAGCAATTTCTTCATCTCAAATACGAATTCTTTTGCTCTCTCTAAAGAAGTGATTGCTTTTCCTCTCTTTGCCTGCTCGTCCATTTGGTATTGGAATTTTGACCGCTTTTCTCGCTCTTCATCCAAAGATTTCAGCAAAGCATCAGCTCGCTGTGACATTAATTCCAGCGCATCTGCCTGAGCATTCTCGTATTCTTCTAAAAGGTTTTTCTTGAGTTTATTTCTGACAAAAACAATAATAGCATCAGCAGTTACTTTATGACTCACTTTATCTCCAACTTTATAACCTAATTTTAAAAGGAGGGCATTTGCAATGTAATACATTGAATAGTAAGAAGGAACAATTACCCAGAGGTAAGGGTGATAGTCTGCACTTTCCAATGCCAGAAGCCGTTTCGCTGTTTCCAGTGAAAGATCTGCATTTTCAATATACATCGCTTTGGCTGTATCGTTTGTCTGTTTTTTTAGCAGATGATCTTGTAGATACTGTCTCACGTTTGATTCAGCTTCTTTAATTCTTTTTTCGTCAAGCATGTTTCATCCTGTAATACGTTTCAATTCCATACAGAATAATATTATTTTCTATTACCTCATGGATAACATTCGGTTTTTTAGCATCTTTCATTCTGATAAATTCTTCTTCTGTAAAGACTAAAACCTGTGTTTTTAAAGGGAGTAGGGAAAGAATGTTAGAGATCCTATTTTCAAAATCTTTCTCGTTTGAAATGAGCAATAAGTCAATATCTGATGTTTTTGTCTGCTTGTTTTTTGCATATGAACCAAACAGAAGAAAAACGAAGAAGTTAGTATTAATTTTGGAGGTGACTTCTTTGTAAAGTTGTTTAATATTGCTGTTTTTGAGGATATGTTCTTTTCGTTCGTTTTCTGCTTCATAAATCTCAATGTTATAGTATGTTTCATCCAGTCTGCATAAAGAGCTATTTCCTACAGTTTGAACGTTAAGGGCTTTCTTTTCAATAAGTCGTTGTATTGCAGTATGGGTTATTTTGTAATCTGCTTTAATCTGCTGAGCGAGTTCTCTGATGGTTTTTGGCTTCTTGTTTTCGATAAAATGCTTAATGATTTTAAGTTCAGTTTTCATTATGTATTCTGATACATCATATTATGTATATAAGTCTTTTGGCAATGTTACCTTTGGTTATGGGTTTTTAGTTGTTAATCATCAAAATTCAAGATGAAACTTATAATAAATTTATCAAGATAAAAGAGTTTAATTTAAAAAAAAGAAAAATATTTACAACGGTCCTGAGACGGTTGGTAGAACGAGGCTTACTAGTGACGTCACAATCCAAATCACCAATGCGATGACAAAGGATTTGAGCCATCCGATCTTGTACAGTAATCCTAACGCGATGAGCCATGCGATTCCTGCGATGAGTCCTGCTAAGAGTCCTCCTCCAAGTAAGGCGTTGGCTGCGGTATAGATGACTGCTCCGATCAGTGCTGTAATAAGCGCTGTTCCGATGCCTTCTGTTTCTCCAAAGAGTTTTGTTATGAGATAAATAACAACTCCTGAGATAACGAGGCTTATAATAAAACTTAAGATGAGGTCTGTTGTTGCCATAGACTGCTAGAGTTGTGGAGATAGATAAAGGCTCGTTATATTTTGTATAGACTCCATGTATCGAATTGGCCTAAAATGGGCGAATTCAGGCATTATTGGCAGCTAGTGGGGTTAGCTATTTACATATTGTTGATTAAATAAATCCTTAAATAGTCTTTTTTACTAAGAATAGTATTGGAGGATTGAGCAATGGAACGAACAGTAAAATCATTAAAATATTTAGAGTTAAACGGATTGAGTGAGAAGCAGTTAGCAGAGCATCATGATGTTCTTTATGCGGGGTATGTAAAAAAGATTAATGAAATTAGAAGTGCAATCTTAAAAGCAGATAAAACAAATGTGAATGGAACCTATGCGGAGTTAAGAGAGTTAAAGGTTGAAGAAACATTTGCATTAAACGCAGTTAAATTACATGAAGGATACTTTGACAATCTTGGTGGTGATGGTGTTGCTTCTGGTGCCATTAAGAAAATGATCGAGACAGACTTTACTTCTTTTGATAAGTGGAAAGAAGAATTTATGGCCTGTGGTCTTGGTGCGCGCGGATGGGTTGTTCTTGCATTTGATCTTGAAGAACGAAGATTGTACAACTTTGTGTGTGATGTACACAATCAAGGTGGAGTATGGGGTTCAATTCCGTTATTAATTTTGGATGTGTATGAACATGCGTACTTCATTGATTATGCAACAGGAAGAAAGAAATACATTGAAGCATTCATGAATAATATCGATTGGACCTTTGTGAATCATATCATGGATCACTATAAAATTGAAGAATGGCGAGGAAAGCAATAAGCTTTCTTTTTTTATTTTTTAGAATTCTTCTGTCTTCACATCCTTTTTTACATTAAGTTCAAGAGTAATTTCTTCACTGCCTACGGAAATTGATTGGAGTAGAGAGCGTTCAAGCGGGCTCAGCTCGTTTTCTGCAAGAGGTGTAATGTTCGTGGAGGTGGAGTGAAGTTGTGAAAGGTGGATATAGGGGGCTCCTGTTTCAATGTTCCTAACTGCGTAGGTGTAAGGGATGCCATTATCTACGATTGCTCGAACGGGAGGTGAGTCATTACGCTGTGCCATCGGTTTAACTAAAACAAATTTTCCTTCATAGGGGCGATAGTCAGTTGCCATAGTTGAACTTAATCAGAGGTTCTTATAAAGATTGTTGAAATAGAATATCTATTTCTTAAAAGCTCGTTCTACTTCTTGTTCCATGCCTTCGATGTGATCGTAGTTCTTTAGTTCTTCGGGGGTAATCCATTTGTAATCTTCAAATTCTTTATCTAATTTAACTTCTTGATGTGATGCTTGGACTAAGAATGCCATTCCTACAACATTATGTCCATCCGTTCTTACAAAGGTGTAATCTTTTAATAATTCTTTAGAATCGTTAATGTCTAATCCCACTTCTTCTTTTACTTCTCTTTTTAATGTAGTAAGAATCGTTTCTCCTTTCTCTAGTTTTCCGCCAGGGAACGCCCATTTTCCGGGAAAAGCAATTTCATTGACGTTTCGTTTAATGATTAGGAACTTGTTTCCATCCTGGTTTTTAATTAGAGCAGTGATTGCTAAAATATGTCTTTTATCCTCCATTATTGACTAATTACTAAACCAATACATTTAAATATTTTCATATGATATTATATTCATATGAATGACGAGGATTTACAGATGCTATTCTTTAAAACGATAGCAAATAAGACGAGATTCAAGATAGTGAAATCTCTCGAAGATAAACCAAAGAGCGTCAATCAATTAGTAAAAGATACTGGTTATGAACAAACCTTAGTATCCCATAATTTGAAAGTCTTAAAAGAAAACGGATTTGTTGAAGTGAAACAAGATGGAAAATACAGATATTATAATTTAGACAAGGAGAATGTGGCGCCAATGATGAATGCGATTGAGCGCCATGTACAAAAACAGAAGAAACATGAACAATGAGCTGCGGGGTTTGTCCAGGAGATTTACAGGATCGGGGGATGGCGGTAATAGGGAGGAATTTCTATTCGGGTTCATCCCGTCAAACATATATGTGTGTTCCGCAAGCAATCAGACAATACGCAATGAGTTCACAAACAAATGCAGCATCCCAGTATGGCAAAGGAGCAACTAATATGCAGCCAAGAAGTCAATATCAAAGTCAGGTAAGGCAACATGCAACGAGTTATGTGTCTGATCAGTATGCGAGACCAATTTCTCTTCCAGTGTATCAAATTATGTTTAGCGGTGGTGCAAAATTAGAAGATCGTATAGAAAGTCCTCGCGGTTTGGAAGAAAAAGTAGGGACAGAAATGTATAGTTCTCAAAGGATTTTAAATGCAAGTAGGAATTTTGATGAGATTCAAGATCGGGCTAGAGAAACAATGGGAAAGGTTCTTTCATTAGCTGCAAAAAGGGAAGCGTTAGAAAGAGAAATTAAAGAGAGTCTTGAAATTGCGGAGGCAGCATGAATTATGCTCTTCCCAATAAAAATATCTTCTTGCAACAAGCGCAGGAATATTTAGAAAAATCAAGAATCTATCCTGAGATGGAAATAGAATTTGTTGAGAAAGCTGAAAGTTTAGTGCAGCAAGCAAAGCAAGTTGAAATGAAGGATGATGTAAAGAAATTAAAAAGTAAATTTTCTGAATTTGTGATTGGTAAAAAACCAAAAAGAACATTCAAGGATGTGGGTGGATTAGAGCAAGTAAAAGAAAGTGTGCGATTAAAAATTATTGAGCCATTAAAGAAACCAGAAATATTTCAATACTTTGGGAAGAAGATGGGTGGTGGAATGTTAATGTATGGTCCGCCTGGTTGTGGAAAGAGTTTGATTGCTGAAGCGATTGCAGGTGAGTGTGAAGCAACGTTTTTTAATGTGAAAGCGTCTGATGTGAAAAGTAAATATGTTGGGGAATCTGAACAGAATATGGCTCGTTTATTCAAAGAGGCAAGAGAGTTTCAGCCAAGTATTTTGTTTTTTGATGAATTTGAATCGTTGGGTGGAGATAGATCGCTTGCTCAGCATCATGATCGTTCGTTAGTTGCACAGTTGTTAAGCGAATCTGATGGGGTAGGGAGTAAAGATCAGCAGTTATTATTATTGGCTGCAACAAATGAGCCTTGGAGTGTGGATCTTGCGTTAAGAAGAGAAGGAAGGTTTGGAACAAGTATCTTTATTCCTCCCCCTGATGCGAAAGCAAGAGAGCAGATTCTTATGATTTTATTAAAAGAAAAACCCGTCTCACAGGAAGTAAATGTAAAGATATTAGCCTTGTTGACTGATGGATATTCTGGTGCTGATTTAAATGAATTATGTAATACTGCGATTGAAGAGGCAATTAAGGATTGTTTAAAGAAGAATAAGTTAAGGCAGATCCAATTGGATGATTTTAAAAAAGTGTTAAAGACAAAAGTTCCTTCGTGTAAGGTATGGTTAGAAAAAGCAGTGAAGTGGGTGAAGAGTTCGGGTCAGGAAGATTATTTTAGAGAATTAATTGATTATGTGGAAAGACCTTTAATCAGTACCTCCGAGTGATTTTTTACTACTGTAGAATTTAGAGAAAAATCCATGCATTAGTGCATGGATTAATCTCTTGCTAAAAAATGTACTGTAAAGAATTACAAAGCTT
>JBAZPJ010000023.1:0-12327 GCA_041648255.1 Candidatus Nanoarchaeia archaeon | reverse complement strand
ATTTTTCTCTAAATTCTACAGTAGTAAAAAATCACTCGGAGGTACTGTATTTTTGGTTTTTTTGAGTGAATTTAACCTATTTTAAGAAATTTTTTCTGAAAAAAGAGCAGGGGTTGATTTTTTATTAAATCGAATGAAGTGTAAGGGATAAATCCGTTTTGGGGAAGAGACTTTCACAAGATTTATATATGCCTTTAGTAACATATGTTATTTATGAAAACAAAGTTAAGGGAACCTTACAAAAGATTTTTTGGAACATTGGCAAATCAGTATCGTCTAGATGTTATCGAAATCTTAAAAGAAAAACCTAGGACAGTAATGGGGATTGCAAAGAAATTAAAATATCATCAGTCCACCGTTTCTCATAATTTAAGAAGGTTAGAGGAATGTGGTTTTGTTTTTGTAAAACCGAATGGGAGAGAGAGAATCTATTCATTAAACAGGGAGACAATTAAACCTTTATTAATATTGATGCATAGTCATATGGACAACTATTGTTCAAAGGTGTGTGAGGAACATGGAACTAATCGTAAAAGGAATGCATTGTAAGAGTTGTGTGATGCTTATCACAGACGCTCTAGAGGAAAATGGAATCAAGAAAGTGAAGATTAGCTTGGATGAAAAGAAACAAATTGGAAAAGTAAGTTTTGAAGGGGATAAAGAGAAGGCAATTAAACTTATTGAAGCTGAGGGGTATCACCTAATATGAAAGTGTATTGTCCAGATTTGGAATGTGATAGTTGTGTAAAAGTTCTCACGAAGACATTAGTCAATGCCAATTTTAGAGATTTTAAATTTGAGAAGGATGGAGTTATTTTAGATCAGGAAGGCGATCCGAATCATGCCGTTAAGATCATTCAAGAAAAAGGATATCGCGCTGCATTAAGTCCATTTGAGAGAAAAAGTTTTTCTGAAAGGTTGAGAGATTTTAAAGAGAATAAAAAAAAGTATGAGGTAGAGTATAAATTATTGAAGTTTACGTTAATTACATTCGTGCTTCTCTCTATGTTTGAAGTGATTGCTTATTATGCTTTCTTTAAATCAGTTCCTGAATTTTTATCGAAGTATTCATGGTGGTTATTGTATAGCGCGCTTTCTGTAGTTGGGATTGCTGCGGCAGTGGTACATGTTCGTTCGTATCGTGCTGAAGTGACGCATATGGTAGGAATGATGATTGGGATGACGGTAGGAATGCAGACGGGTTTATTGGTTGGTGTTATTCTTGGTGCTACAAATGGTTTTTTTATTGGGGCGTTAGTGGGTATGCTTGTTGCGGTTATTCTGGGTATTGTAAATGGAAAATGTTGCGGAATTATGGGTGTCTTAGAGGGAATGATGGCGGGGGTGATGGGCGGCACGATGGGTGGAATGATTGGAGCAATGATGGTGGTAGATAATATTCTCATATTCATGCCTTTTTTTATGGTGATCAATCTTATTATTTTGCTGGGATTATCTTATATGTTGTTTGAAGAAGTAGTTGAGCATAATGTGAAGATGCAGAAAGTACCGATTGAGTTTTTTACATTTTTTTCATATTGTTTAATTGCTTTAACCTTATTAATAATTATCATGGTATATGGGCCTAAGTCGGGTATTGCGGGGGTGATATGAATGGAAAACGAAACGGTAAAAGTGATTGGGGGAGTGATTATTATTTTGCTCGCTTTCTTTTTTGTTAGAAGTCTCCTTGTAACGAATGATTCGTATGATCCTCAAATGTTGCCGGCAGCAGGCGTAGAGATAAAAGATGGTGTGCAGGAAGTAGTATTGAGCTGGGGAAAGTTAAATTATGCTCCGCAGGAAATTGTGGTCAAGAAAGATATTCCAGTCAGAATTACTGCTGACTTAAAAAGATTGAAGGGGTGTTTCCGTTCGTTTACAATTCCAGCGTTTAGATTTACAAAGGTATTTACAGAAGGGGATAATGTAATCGAGTTTACTCCTGATAAGGTTGGAACGTTTCCGTTTAGTTGTACGATGGGAATGGGAAGAGGAAAGATTGTGGTGGTAGAATGAAAAAGACTGTATTAATGATTAAGGGGATGCATTGTGCCAGCTGTGCAACGTTAATTACAAAAGCATTAGCAAAAGCTCCCGGTGTAAAGAGTGCGAATGTGAATTATTCTACTGCTAAGGCGACTGTTGATTTTGATGAAAAAGTTGTTGATGAAAAAAAGTTTATTGAAGTAGTAAAATCAAAAGGATATAGCGCTGAGGTTGCTGGAGAATTCGATCCTGAAGAAGAGAAAAAAAGACGTATAAGGGAAATTTCTGGTCTGAAAAAGCTGTTCTTCTTGAGTGCGTTATTTTCTTTTCCTGCGTTAGCCATTGGAATGTTGTTTATGATGGATGGATTAATTTTTACAGGGTATGAACTTCCTTATGCAAAATATATCTTATGGATATTAGCAACACCTGTACAGTTTTATGTTGGAAGAGATTTTTATAGGGGGATGTGGGCTGCGTTAAAAAATAAAAGTGCGAATATGGATTCGTTGATTGCGATTGGAACAAGTGCGGCATATTTTTTCAGTGTCTACGCGGTTCTTTTTGGTTTGGAAGGTCAGTACTTTGAAGTTTCTGCAGTATTAATTACGCTTGTATTAATGGGGAAGTATTTGGAGGCGTTAGCTAAGGGGAAGACGAGTGAGGCGATTCAGAAGTTAATGAGTATTGCTCCAAAAACTGCGTTAGTATTAAGAAATAAAAAAGAAATAAGTATTCCGTTGGAAGAAGTGGTTGAAGGAGATGTTATTCTTGTGAAGCCGGGAGGAAAAATTCCTGTTGATGGAATAGTGCTGCGTGGAAGTTCTTCTGTTGATGAGAGTATGATTACTGGTGAGAGTATTCCGACTGAAAAGACAGTTGGTTCTTCAGTTATTGGGGGAACGATAAATAAGCATGGGAGCTTAACGTTTAAGGCAACGAAAGTTGGAAAGAATACGATGCTTAGCCAGATTATTCAGCTTATTGAAGATGCTCAAGGGAGAAAAGCGCCGATTCAGCGTTTTGCAGATGCAATTTCAGCTTATTTTGTTCCAATCGTTATTGGTATTTCTTTAATGACGTTTTTAAGTTGGTTTTTTATATTTGATAAGGGAATCTCTTTTTCATTATTGACTGCAGTTTCAGTACTAGTTATTGCTTGTCCATGCGCGTTAGGATTAGCGACGCCAACTGCGATTATGGTTGGAACAGGCAAGGGGGCCAGGAGAGGTATTTTGATTAAAGGGGGAGATGTCTTAGAAACGACGCATAAGATTCAAGCAGTTATTTTTGATAAGACTGGAACGTTAACGAAAGGAAAACCAGAAGTGACTGATCTTGTTCCGTTTGAGAAAATGTCTGAGAAAGAATTGCTTGTTCTTGCTGCAAGTATTGAAAAAGAGTCTGAACATCCATTGGCGGAAGCGATTGTAAAGAAGGCAGAAGAGAGAAAGTTAAAACTTCAAAAGCTTTCTGGATTTAAAGCAATTCCGGGTCATGGGATTACAGCAAAACTTGGAACTTCAGTATATTATTTTGGAAATGAAAAATTAATGAAGGATTATAAGATGAATGTTCAACGTGTACTGCAGCGAATGCATGGGTTGGAAGAACAAGGAAAAACTGTCATGATCCTTGCTTCAAAAGGAAAAGTGTTAGGATTGGTTGCTGTTGCGGATACAGTTAAAGAAACATCAAGAGAAGCTGTTCGGAAACTTGAAGAATTAAAGTTAGAGGTGTATATGATTACGGGTGATAATCAAAGAACTGCTGCTGCGATTGCAAGACAAGTTGGAATAAAAAAGATTTTCGCTGAAGTGTTGCCTGAAGATAAAGCGAAGTATGTGAAGAAACTGCAGGAGCAGGGAAAGGTTGTGGCAATGATTGGTGATGGGGTTAATGATGCTCCCGCATTAGCGCAGGCGGATATTGGGGTTGCGATGGGTTCTGGAACTGATGTTGCAATGGAAACAGGAGATATTGTATTAATGAGAAATGATCTTCTTGATGTTCCCAGGGCAATTAAATTAAGTAAATTAACAATTAATAAAATTAAACAGAATATGTTCTGGGCATTGTTCTATAATGTTCTTGGAATTCCTATTGCAGCAGGGGTATTATTTCCTTATACTGGCTGGCTGCTCTCACCGATTATTGCAGGGGGAGCGATGGCATTAAGCAGCGTAAGTGTTGTAACAAATTCGTTGTTATTGAAATATAAAAAATTTTAAGAGGATTTTTATAGAAGAGTAATGTGTACTTTTTTTATGAATCAAGAATTTATCGCAAAGCTAAAATTATTTTTAAATAATATAAACGAAAGTGATAGGGTCGGGTTATTTTATCATGCGTTTTGTACGGATGGTGTGTGTTCTGCGGTGATTACAGCAAAGGCTTTTGAAAAGATTGCAAAGAGAAGGATAGATTTTATTGAACAGCTGCCTGTGTTTGAAATTAATGAACAGTTGTTGACACTCTTTAAAGAAAAGAGAATAACGAAAGCGATTTTTGTGGACTTATCCTTAAAGCAAAATGAATTTCTAATGAAGAAAGCGCCTGAAATAGTTGACATTCTTATTATTGATCACCATGAATTTAAGGAGGATATAAATTCTGAAAGAATCAGTTTTCTTCATGCTAGTTTATGGAATAAAGAAATAAAGAGTCACGCCTATCCTGCGTCTAAGCTGTGTTATGATCTTTTCAGTTATTTAACGAATATGGAAGATTTGGATTGGATTGCAAGTGTGGGATTAATCTCTGATAGGGGATATAAGCAATGGAAGGAGTTTGTTAAAGGGGTAATGGAGAAATACGGATTTGAAGAAAAAGGAGATGTGTTTGAAACAACGTTAGGTAAGATAAGCCAGACAGTGGGAAGTGGATTAAGATTTAATGAATATAGTCGAGAGGTTTTTAAAATACTTTATTCAGCAAAAGATTATGGGACCATTCTGAAGAACGAGTTGTTGGTTAGGTGTAACGATATTCTTTCTAAGGAATTGAAATGTTGGCTTGAGAACACGGATAAGGCAGAAAAGCATGGTGATCTTGTTTATTATGTAATTAATTCCGAGCATGAACTTGCTTCTCCTATATCAACGATTCTTAGTGTAAAGGAATTTTATGGAAAGACTGTAATTGTTGTTTGTGATACCGGAGGAGAAGTGATTAAGATTAGTGCAAGAAATCAAGTTGGTTTGAGAGTAAATGATCTTTTAAGAAAGGCGGTAAATGGAATTGTAGATGCTGATGCGGGTGGACATGTGCCTGCAGCTTCGTGTAAAATAAAACGTGATGATTTATCAAAGTTTAAAAGACAGTTATTTGATGTTTATGATCAGATGGTTAAAGATTAAACGTATTCTGGTTTAGGTAATTCTTCTGTTTGTAATCTCATTTTTCAGGTTCATGTTCCTAAGAAGATATATCTGGTGGGTATCTTGTTTGGGAGAGGGGTTGTATCGGCTCCGAGTTTTTTTTCTGGGAAGAAGAATTAACCTTTTTTGCAGTTTGTTTCAAATTTTCCTCTTCAGAATTTTGTCTTTGGAAAGAAGAGTTTAGTGGGGCTTCGTTTAATTAAAAGAGGTTTGAGTTCAAAATTAAATAATGCTGCGCCTGCACTTTGTTGGATCGTTATGCTGTTTTTTCTTCTACAACTTGACAGAGATTTTTATTCATATCGCTATTTACTGCAACGCATCCTGCAACATTATAGGTACCTGCTACAGGGAAGGTGATAATCCAATCGCTGTTTTTATCGCAGCCACTTGTAACTTCTCTGGTTGGAGTAACTTTTGTATAGCTGCTTGTTCCTTTGAGTGCGTAGTAGAAATGGTAAAGGTAATTGTTGCTATTGCATTCATTTCCAGAACCAATGTAATTGTTTAATGCGAATCTCATTGTCAGTCCAGTTTTAACAGGAGTAGGATACCATTGTTGTTCTGCAAGACTAAATCCAAAGCTTTCTCCTGTTGTTAAGGTATTTGCTGGAAGATTACTTGTTGGGGTAGGGGCAGGTGGTGGAGGAACAGGGGGTGTGACTGGTGCTGTTTCTGCCGTGCATGTTGAAGAGCATCCATCATTATTAATTAAATTTCCATCATCGCAGATTTCTGTTCCTTCTTTTATTCCATTACCGCAAGTTTGTGCTGGTGGAACAATTACTGGAGGTTGTTCTACTGGTGTGGGGATTGCTTGTCCTGATGTAAGATCAATCATGTATACATCTGAGCGTTCTTCTTGTCCGCTTCCCCAGTCTGAGCTGAAGACTGCGTATTTTCCACTACGGGAGATTGATCCTTTTGGTTGTGACCAGTAGTCTGCGCCAGTTGATCGATGATGTGCTAAGCGAGTAACTTTTCCATCAACGGTAAGTAGGAATATTTCTGATTGTAAGGGCATAGGGCTTGAAATGTAGTCTCCTTTTCTTGTAGTAACAAGGCAGGTTCCGGGTCTTCCTTCTGTTTTGCAAGAGAGGTGGTCTCCCATCCAGTCTGAGAGAATTAAAGGATAAGTTGCTGGGGAGACTGTTGCTGTTCCAGGTAAGTATCTTACTCCAATTGCGCGTTCTGGTTCGATTTCATAGGTCATGAAGAATTCTTTTCCTTGAGCATCAACACCTAAGTCTCCATGTTGATGTCCGTCAGTAACTCTTCCAACAAATGCGCCGGTGTTAATGTCTCTGATTTCTAGACCACTGCAACGTGCTGTTCCGTCTCTTTTCCATTGGACAACGAGATATTTGCTTAAGGGTGAGGGTGCAACCCAGTCTGGTTCTACTTCTCCCCATTGTGGATCGGGTTTACATTCTGTTTTGTAAATTGAGGGTAAAGGTAATTGTGCTCCGAATTTCTTGTCTGCAAAGTTGTAAGCAACGATGACTTGTGCGCCGTCTGTGCGTTGGAGTAATCCAGCAAGCCATTTTCCGTCCCTGGAGATTTCATCAAAAGATTGAGAGTTGAATGGTCTCATATATCCTGGAATAGTAACGACATCAGTTGTTTGTTTTGTATCGACATTCGTGAATTGTAAGGTTAAGTCTTCATCTTCATTAGTATCAAAGTGGACGATTGTATGTGCTTGTGTTGGATGCCAGCGGGGTAAATTAACATTGATAAGGTTCATGACCTTGCTTGAGTCGCTTGTTTTTCTTACGGTATAATCGTCTGTTCCTGTTGTTAAGAAATAAGCATCGTCAGAACTAAAGAATTGTAATTGAGAATACGTGTTGACTTCAAATCCTCCGGAATCTGATCTAGAGGTTAATCTTCGCATACTTGTTCCAAAGTCCGGCTCTAAGAAGGTGACTCCGACTGCTGGTTTAGTTAAAGGAGTAGTGGAAATGATTTTAGTAACGTCAGTAATGCCACCGGTTGGTGTTGGTGCTGGTGGAGTTGTTGGTGGGGGGGTAATTGGTGGTTCTTCTGTAGGTGGAGTAACTGGAGGTTCTTCTGTGGGGAGGGTTTCGTGTTCATCACAGATTGCATTGGTGTTTCCGTCAAGGCAGCATCCTGTTTCAAATCTGATGTAAGGAGCATTGCAAGTAACTAATTTATCTGCTACTCTTCCCATATCTTCATCGCTAACGCCACTTAAGTCAAGTTTTGTTAAGGCGCTATCTGTGCACGCAGTGAGTGCAAAGAGTAAAAAAAAGAGGACAAATATTTTTCTCATAATCTCTGTGCCAAGCTTATTTTATTTAAAGCTGTTGTTGTAATGGTGGAGTGAAAAGAAAAAATGGAAAGAGTGTATAATAAGAATAATGAATATCGTTTAGGCTGATCTGGATGTTGGTTGGGTTTGTTCATAGAGTCTATCCAGTTGTTCTCGAATCCATAGTTTATTTTTTTCTTGTTGAGTTATATCCCACCTTTTTGGTTTAACAATTCCTAAGGTAGCATAGCATTCTATGAAAAAGTCTTGAAGGCGATGTCCGTATAGGTCGTCTTTTTTTCTGTCAGCAGGATGAATTCTACTGAAACTTTTAGTATAAGCTTCTTCTAAAGAGTGGAGGTATTCTTCAAATCTTCCTACGCGTGTTGCGAGAACTAAGACGCTCAAAGCATCTCCATCTCTTCCTTGGTAGTTGATTGCAAGTTGTTCTAGTCGTGGTTCAAGGTTGGAGTTGACAGGAGAAAGTCTTGAGAGAATAGTTTTAATTTTTTTTGTTCTTCCTTCATTTTTAACTTGGTAGTAAGTTCTAGCCATATGTACGAGTGTAGGTGTTTATTTATAAGAATTCTCTAAATGGTAAATAGAGGTTAGAACGAATACGCCAAGGGGGAACCTGCTGGATTAAGCAGCACACTTTCCGTATGCATGCGTTTGTGCATGAATTCTCATACATTTCTTCTTAGGTTTCGAGTTATTTAAGTTCATCGTGGTTGCTGTTAAGTAGCAGATTGTTGTAAAAAAGGGTGAGGTTTTATTAACGAGGAATGCGTCTAAGGGTGATGGGGGAGAGATATTATTTTGACACATCAATCTGGCTTGATTTTTTTGAGGATCGTGATGAACCGAATTTTCCTAAAGGGAAGTGGGCACAGGAGATTGTGGAAAGGATTATTGAAACGAATGGGAAGATCGTTTATTCTGATCTGGTTCTTGTTGAACTTCAGGTGGGTGGTTATTCTTCGTTTGAAGTAGAAATATTGTTTAAAAAATTAAAGTCGGTGTTAGTGTTTATTGAATCAACGGAGCGGCTTCAGGGAAAAGCGAAGGATTTGGCAGTAAAGAGAAATGTTCCGAAAGGAGATGCGTTGCATGCTCTTCTTGCGAGGGAAGCGAAGGCAACATTGATTTCTTTTGATGGGCATTTCAAAGAGCTTCAGGATATTGTTAAGACAAAAAAGCCTCAAGAGAAGATTTAGGTTTTTTTTCTTTTTTCTAAAAGTTCAAAGGCGTGTTCGCGTGCAGCGTGAAGTTGTTCGTCAGTTGTTGTTCTTTTTGAGGAGCCGCGAAGTTGAGCAACGGTCTTTAACAATTCGTTTTTTTCAAGTTCGGAAAGTTTTTCTCTGATCGCGTCACGGATGAATTCTGTGCGTGTGCTGTATCGGTGTGATGCTAGTTTTAGGTCAATTTCCTGTAAAATTCCTTCTTCGAGCTTTAGACTAATCGTTTCCATGGTAATACTTAGTATGTACAAAGTATTATTTAAAACTTTCTGGGGGTGGGTTCGAAATAGCTTTTAGGTTTAAATCTCATTTTGCTGTATTTGCTTACGAATTCGTTCCAGCTCATAGTTTTTAGTTTTTCTTTTTCTGGCTTTTTCGTAAGCTAGGAACAAGTTATTGTAGGTTGTTAGTGCTGTGAATAAATTTTTTTGAGTATTCATTGGAGTAGGATCCCAGCTATGTGGATTAGCTTGGCTATTCCGACGAGACGACCATTGTTGTTGTCTAGATTATTGTTGCCATTAGCATTCGACCTGTTGTTGTCGTCAACACTCAACAAGCGCCCCAAGCTAGCCCTTTCACTTTTGTTGTATGTTCACTGCCGCTTCATTGCTGTTGTGGCTGTATTTTATAGCAGTTAGACTGCCGTAGTGAAAGGACGTGTAGCCCAAACCACTCCGAATATCAAAAGACTCCAACCTTTTTTTTAGAAAGCTAAGGTCTTTTTTGGATATAGCTGGGATAAATGTTTTGAGAAAAGAAGGAATATAAAAAGTTTTGTAAAATTTTTATTCTTTTATTACATAAGCGCCAGTTAGTTGCTTTCTTAATTCTGGAAGATTAACTTGAGCAACATAAGGACTTACAAGGTCAATTAATTGTTCAAGGTTTGGAGTAACTGCTCCGTTTTTTTGCGCGCCCTGCGCCTCCGGCGCTACCCCGACGAGACGCCCACTGCTGCTGTCTAGATTATCGTAGCCACTAGCATCCGACCCGTAGTTGTCGTCAACACCCAACAAGCGCATTCCTTTGTTTAAAGGAACGTATACACACATGACTTTTTCAAAGGGCATTTCAAGTGTTTTAGTAACGTCTTCTTCGTATGCTTTTCTTAGGGAGGTGTCTCCTTCTGCTAAGAATTCCCATACTGCTGTTCTTCGATTTGAAACAGCGTAAGGATCTTTACGAAGTGTATTTGCAAGTTCTGGTTGAAGAACGAATCCTTCTGCAGCTTCAAATTGATCTTTAGTAATTGGTAAATTATAATCTTCTAGTTCGCTTGTTGGATTTAAACCGTAAATTAAAGAATGTCTAGGGACGAGTTTAACAGCATCGCCGTTAGGATCGGGTAAGACTGCGACGTTTGTATTAACATAATTAGTTCTTAAATACGTTTGATCAGATTCAGTGCCAATTCTTCCAAGACGAGCTTCCATAAGTTGTTTAGGTGAGATTATTTCTCTTGGAATATCTACTTGCATTCCATTCGCATCTTTACCGGTAAGAAGTTCGGGCATTCTCTTATGATTTGCTCCTTCAAAAGGTTTAAATCTTCGTACGGGAATGACAAAGTTTACAGTTTGAAATTGATTTTGTGCCATTGTTAATCTTCTAAAATGGGGTTATTTCTCCTATTTAAACCTTTCTATTTATGACTACTAAAGAGTAACAATAAAATGATTGTTTAGTTTAAATCTGATTATACTAAACCTCCACGCTTCCTTATTCAAGTAAGGTATCTTCCAGCTAATTTTTTAGAATGTAGACGTCGAACGTATGTTTTTGTAAGTTTTCTTTTTCTTGCCACATGAACATATTCTTTGTTGGGATCAATTCAGTCGAATAAACTGTTTTGGTATTTATTTAAATTGTTTATTTACAGACTTAACAGTGTTTCTAATTTTCTTTCAATGTATTTAGGACTACTAAAATTAAGTGGCACGCCCTGTGTAGACGTCTCAATAAGAATTTACTTCGGCCTATACGTTCATTTAATTGTGTTTATGACAAATAAAAATAGGAATACGCCAAGGGGGAACCTGCCTGATTAAGCAGCACGCTTCCCGTATGCATGTGTTTGTGTATGAATTCTCATGCATTTTAAAGGGTTAAAAGAGTATATTAGTCCATCCTTGCTGCTGAAAGGTAATGGTTTTATAAGAGTTTAGTCAGATTCTAAGCAGAATTTTATAAAATCTTTTCCATTAGCAGAAACACGTCCACTAATAACGTAAAATCCTTTAGTGGAAGTTAAAGTTGCGAATAAGGATGGATCGCTAGTTGTAAAGCGTTTTTGATAAAGATCCGCGAAAGCCGACTTTAATATCTCTTCTGGAACATTTGGAATCGCGATTTTTATGACATCATTGAAAGAAGCTTGTAAGACTGAACTCTTATTTAGATTATAAAAATCAAAATAATTCTCCGGATCATTTAACAAAGCTAATATGCGAAGGTGGAGTTCTGAAAGATTATTAACTAAATTCAGATAATACTCTTTTGTGTCCTGTTCGATATCTATTTTTATTGAATTAAGAAGGATTCCTTTAAAAAAAGCTATTTTTTGTGCTTGATAATGGTTTGCCATGCCTTTTATACACTCTCGAAAGATGTACTCAAATCCTTCCGATTGTAAATATTTAATTCGTCCCTCTTCATCTTCAAGAAGTTCTACACGAATCATCAAATCTTCTAATATAGTAATAATCTCCCTTTGTTTATCTGAAGAAACACTTTCTCCTAGATAAGCAGTAAGAAAAGAAGCAAGAATCCCGCCTTTTCCGGGAATATTAGAAACTATAACTGAGACAATCGCTTTAATTCTATTACTCCCACTAGAATCCGCATTCAAAGAAGGATAAATTCCTCGTTTCAAGGGAATTATTTCTTTTGTCATAAAGGAGAGGTTTTTGGATGATTTAAAAACATTCTTATTAAATAACTTTTTCCACAATCTCTTGCATAAAATTTTGTATGAATTTGTGTATGAAATTATTAGTGAAAAAAGTGTCTTGATGATTAATATTCTTCACAAGTTTAGTAATAAGTTATGAGCTTGTGTAAAACGTGCAAACAACGACTTCGAAAAAAAGAAGTGAAATATTGTAGAACGTGCAGGGAGTTTCATTTGTTTCATTATTCTCGTGATGAGTTAGAGGATGTCTTGCGGGAGTATGAACAAAGATGACTGCTAAACCAAAAGTCTTAGACCTTTTTGCAGGATGTGGTGGTTTTAGTCTTGGTTTTGAAAGAGCAGGATACGAAATAGCAGCATTTGTCGAATGGTGGGATCCAGCTATTCAAACATTTCAAAGAAATCATCCAAATGCAGTCTTACTTGGAAGGGATATTACGAAGATTTCTGATGAAAAAGCATGTGCGTATCATAATGCAATTGATGTCTTGATTGGAGGACCCCCATGTCAGGGTTTTAGTCTTTGTG
>JBAZPJ010000022.1:0-13435 GCA_041648255.1 Candidatus Nanoarchaeia archaeon | reverse complement strand
TCATCATGCCAAGAAAAATATTTTATCGGAATCCCCACTCCGCAGCCATCAGGCGGAGGAGGCTCGCCTCAGAAGGCGAGACCCTTCAGGGTTGGGGAGCGTCAAATTAAACTCTGCACCATGGAACGGACACGTAATACATCCATTCTGAATAAACCCCTGTTCAAGAGGCGTTTGTCGATGCGTACATAAATTTTCAATAGCATAGAATTTTCCTTCATCATTGATTACTAAAATCTCATTCTCTTCCACTTTAAAACACTTCATTCCATTTATTGGAACTTCACTTACTTTTCCCACATTAAACTTAATCATCTTTCTTTGAACTTAGATTAATATAAAAAGATTAGGTTTACTATTCAAAAGAGTGACATAAGATTTATGAATGACTACTTTTAAAATAATCTCTAATGGTTCAACAACCTGCCTCTAAACCTGCTCTCCACATAAGCTTCCTTAAACCTCTTCTGGAGAAAGTAGCAAGTAAACAAATTCCTGTTGACAAAGCAATTCAAGCTCTCACTCCTTATGTAACTCTTGTCGATGACAGAGATCTTACAGATCTCCATGCTCAAACCCCTCCTCTTAAAGAAGTGTACACTATTCTCGCAGGAACACTCATTTTTAATACAAAAACAATGGAAATTTATCCTGTTAAAGATACTGCATTGACGGATTTACCTTCCTTCCTCTTTGAAAAAAAGGGTGATCCTACTCCAAATTATCGTGCAACACCAGCTAAAGTACAATGGAATAATCGTTCTACTTCGATAGATCTAATTATTAAAGCTCTTCAATCGAAAAATGCACCTATTCAACAACTGCTTCATGTCATTAAAAAAGGAATTATAAGATAAAATCTATTTTTCAAAACAAAACCTTTAAATGTTTTTACACCAATAATTATTTTGAACATTATGAAAAAGAAGTACTTCACTCTCGACCAAGCACAACGAATCCTGCCCCATATTGAAACAGGCGTAGGAAAACTCATCAGATTAAAAAGAGGATTAGCTTTAATGGATTCTATCCAAATAGACTTTGAAGATTATCATTATGATCATAATCTCTTCAGCATCCAATTAAATAAAAAATATCATAAATTATCCTATAACTTTTATCACACGCTAGAATCATTAGAAGCCTCAGGATGCATTGTTAAAGACATTGACCAAGGATTAGTAGACTTCTTCTCTAAACACGAAGGAAAAGACATCTTCTTATGCTGGAGACTCGGAGAGAAAGATATTAACAGCTGGCATGACCTCGAATCAGGATATACTGAACGAAGACCAATCAGCCAGTTAAAATCCCAGAAAATACAAAAATAAATAAACAACCTTCTCCACTTCTCCTTACATGAAACTAAGAATTATCCTCTTTCTTTTTTTAATCTCCTTTTTAATCGCCTGTAGCCCAATTATCGGACAGGGCGGCTGCTGAAATACTCTTTCATTACTTTCATTAATAACCCTTATAAGAATTACTCTTCTTTAGTATCCTATGATCTTTTGTAACAAATGTGGATCACTCCTCTTACCTAAAAATGGAGTTATGACCTGCGATACTTGCTCCACCGTCCAAGAAGATACCATTCTTTCTGATCAGACCAAAAAGAGCGAAGATTTAGATGTTATGGATAAAAAAGTAATGGATACATTACCTGTTATTAAAGAACACTGCGACAAATGCGGAAACGAAGAAGCATTCACCTGGATCATCCAAACACGACCAGCAGATGAACCAGAAACCATCTTTTTCAAATGCACAAAGTGCAGCCACATCTGGAGAAGCGATTCGCACTGGTAAATTTACTATCACCCTATAATAACCTTGATGGTGAAGTACATCACCCATAACCTTAAAAATTCTAAAGAACAACTTAGCTGTTCACCCAATGGCAGAAAAACCAGATTTTAAAACAGAATACGACAAACTCAAGAATAAATACAGCCTTCCTGACTTTAAAGAATTAAATAATGAATTAGAATTAGGAGACTTAGATAAAAAAGAATTTCTTTTAAGAGCTATTCGAAGAAAAATGCGAGATAAACTTATCTTCTTCTGCAGAATTTTAGAAGGAGTCCTCTATCCCACCGACAAATCCCCCTTAACCGCCTATGAAAGCTCCTTCTTTACAGAAGATGCAAAATATCATCTAAGCACGATTCATAAGACCATGATGACCTTTGACCGAAGAAGCCTCTTACTTGACGTAGAAGATACTGATGAAAAAAATGCTACCTACATTAAAGACTTATGGAAACATTGGCAACCATTTAAACAAGAAACGAGCAGCGTTATTGTTACTATGGAAAAATCATGGAATCATCATGAGAAAGAACACGCACAAGGATACTTCGGATAGAAATCTTTAAACAATCTTTCACTTTCCTTTCTTTTATGAAATTTCCAATTATCCGCACTTCTGAAACAAGATGGGTTGATTATACAAACCTTTCTGGCGGATTAATCGAATCTCTTGTAGATAGAGGTATTATCGATCCTCAAACCGGTGAAGCATCACCAGATCATTTTGAACTACCTATTCAAGAAAGGGCTCTTCTTGCTTATTTTCAATCAACATTAGAACTTGTTCCCGACTTTCATATCGGATGCACAACAGATTATAGACCACCTTCTTATAATTTTAGAACATCACCTGAGCCAGATAAACCGACTTTTATGTATTCAAAACAATTAAAAGAAACAGCTTTTATGAACGATCCTTTAAGAAAGAAAACAAAGGGAGGTGAATCTATTCGGGATTTGGATAAACTTGCAGCCGCATTTAATCAACCTGAGCTGACTGAAGAAGAAATTGGAATTGGCTTCTTCTTTCCTGAACGTCCGCATACCAAATACGCTTACTTTAAATTTTGTTTTGATGGAAATAGACTTTGGAGCATTAGTACTTCTTTTCCACCTGACGCAGCACCAGATCTTTGTTTACTTGGAAAAGACACTGTCCTCGCAGAGATTGGAGAACACTATCAACAAAGAAAACAGCAAAAAGGTCCATTCTACCATGCTCTTTCTTCAGTTTTTCTCCAAGAACAAGGGTACACTTTTAGAGATGTATTCTTAGGATTTGTTCAAACAGCACAACAACTATCTTCTCCTAAAATAGCAGATAGGGCATTACTTGAAACCGTTCTCAATTCTTATTTTCTTGCAGATAAAGAATACCTCGTAGAAAAATATCCGTTAATTAAACTTGAATAAAAATCCTTTTAAGCAAGTATCTTCCCCAACCTATCAAATGAGGCTGATTATCTTAGGACCACCTGGATCTGGAAAAGGAACTATTTCTAAACTACTTTCTAAAAAGTTAAAACTAAAACACTTATCCTTAGGAGACTTCTTACGAAAAGAATACAAACAACGAACAGCCTTAGGACTGAAAGCCTATCCTTACTGGAGTAAAGGACAACTTGTTCCGGACAAGATGATTATTGCTTTAGCAGAAAAACACTTACCAAAAAGTAATTATTTACTCGATGGATATCCGCGTACTGTGTTTGAGGGAAAGAACTTAGAAAAGCATCAACCGACTGATTTAGTTATTCATCTTACTTGTCCAAAAGAAATTATCATTAAACGATTATTAAACAGAGCTTTGATTGAAGGAAGAAAGGATGACACCTTAGGAATCATTAAGAATAGAATTTTAATCTATCATAAAAAAACAAAACCTGTTTTAACATTCTATAAAAAAAAATTAATTACAATTAATGGAAATAGAACACCTGCACTTGTAACAAAAGAATGTCTTAAAGCAATTTCTAACTTTAAAAAACTCTAACGTTAGGCTTATATTTCTTTCTTGCCCTTTAATTTTATGAGAATAGACTATAAATCTGTAGTACTTGGAATGCTCCTTGGAATTGCGGGTACTCAGACGGGTAAATGCGTTAATGATCAATTCAAAGAAAAACCAGCTCGTCAACAACAAGCAACAGAACTTTCTACCCTTGTTGAAGAACATGAAACAGATGATGTAAAAAGAATAGTCTTAGAACACACAGGAAAACTTAATCCCGACTTACTTAAAGATAAAATCGATGAGTATGTTCGAGAAGGACTTTATTGGACTGCCGCAAAGACAGCTCTTGAAAATGGAGATAAAAAACAAGCTCTTCATCTTTACGAACAAGCAGCTAATAATGCTGGAAACGAAAATAGATCCATGTTCTATTGGCACAGCGCAAAAATTCTCGAACTAAAGGGTGAAACTTCTCAAGCACTTTCAATGTATACACATGCTTCCCGCGCATTTGAATCTGAAAGACAGTATAGTCTTGCGGCTGAAGCTGCAACAGATGGACAAGATTTTAAACGAGCTATGGGGCTATATATACAAGCGGGGGATTTCTTAGGCGCACGAAACGCTGCTGAAAAACTAGGAGATACAGAAAACGTAATCCATTACGATAAACTATTTCGCGCAGTTCTTTCATCTAAACGACATTAAACACAACTTTTAAAAGAACTCACTAATCTCTTTTCTTATGATAGAGTTGCTTAGACTTGGACATCGATTACCTCGAGATCAACGCACTACTACCCACTGCGGTTTAGCAGCTAGAGCTTTAGGAGCAACTAAAATGTGGTATACTGGAGATCGAGATCAAGAAATGGAAGAAGGACTTCATAATTTAACAACTCGATTTGGAGGATCATTTACTGTTGAATGGACAAAAGATGAATATAAATTAATTCAAAAAAAGAAAAAAGAAGGATTTACTATCATCCATTTAACCATGTACGGACTAGATTTTGAAAAAACATCCGTCAAAGCAGAAAAACAATTACTCGTTATTGGCGGAGAAAAAGTAGCACCAGAACTCTACCAAATGTCAGATTACAATATTTCAATAGGAAACCAACCTCATTCTGAAGTTGCAGCCCTTGCACTCTATCTCTATAAGAATGTAGGATTGAAAAAGAAATTTGATAACGCAGTTATGGAAATAGAACCCTCAGAACGAGGAAAAGTCATGAAGAGAAAAGAATAATCACTTTTTCTTTAATTTAACTACTAAAAAAATAACACCTGCTATAATAATAAGCAATCCAATTATAGTTATTCCATTCTTTTTTAAAAAACCCTCTTTTAATTCCTGCTGAGGATTTTCTTTACTTTCAAGTGTGTAAGATTCAAAACTTGTTCCAAAACCCCTATCAGTTTGTCCTTTAATTTTTAAACCAGGTTGAAAAACATCTCCCTCTTTTACTTTTGATTTCTCAAGACGAAATGCTTCTACACTCCCTATAGGATAGTCTTTTTCACAAAGTTCTTGATCTGGAAAAGGATTTTCTCCAACACTACTTTTTTCCATTTTCAATCTTAAACGATATTCATCATTCCAACAGATTTGCAGTCCTTCCGGTCCAGAGCAATCTGCAGTTCTAAATTCTGCACTTTCTATCACTCCTTCTATAGAACAGGATTGCGGTGAAAGAGGAGAAAGAGCTACTACATTTCCACTCACAAAAATAACAAACATCAATACAAAGAATCTTATTTTCATCCTCTTTTATTTTCCTTATTTGTATTTAACACTTTCGCTTTACTAAGAAATTTTCCTAAAAAACCTAATGCCTAAACAATTACCATGAAGAGCTATGAAGAGAAAAGAATAAGAACTTCCTTCTAAAGAACATTTTAATGGTGATTCCCCCTGTTCTTCAACATGCTATCTACAAAACACAACTTATTCTTTCCATTAAACCTCTAAGAATCTTTCTTGAAAAAGGACATGCACAAAAAATTGAGATTCGCGAAGTTTTTCATCTTGGTACTTATGAACTTATTCCAAACAAATGGGGGAAAACTTACTTTAATTTTATTGAAGCAGCACTTCCCACTCTTAAAAAAGTTCTTAATAATGGAGAAATTCAACAACTCAAAAACGTCAATTATCTTGTTCCTCCAAACGGTGTGTTTATTTTTATTCCAGGATTCTTAAGACCTTTACTTGCTTTTAATCTCCATAACCTTCCCGACTTTTCACAACCAGGATGGATATCCCATATTACTGGTCCAAGCGGTCTTAAACGCATGAGTAAAAGCGGACTTTTAACAAGCCCAATTGAAAGTATGTTTACCAGCAAAGACTACTTCTCAACTAAATTTCAACAAAACATGGCAGAAAAACGATTAACAGATGGAATCTCCTTTTCTTTTGAAGAAAAAACACTCTACGCTCCTTACTTAAGAGATGAAGATCCGAGACTAGCTAACACGCGCGGAGGAATGCTTCTCTTTCCAATTCGATCTGTTTTACAGGAAGGACTTGCCCTTGACTTTTACCAAACAACTGACGGATGGCCAGAAATTCTCCTTAAAGATCAATCCTATTACACTGTCCATCCCCTCTTTTTTCTTGGCATCTTAACAACAATTCGCAAAAACTACCTTCCATGGATTAACAATTTCAAACAAAACGAACTACTCTTTGAACTAGCAAAATCAAAAATTTCTCTTTTACACGCAATGACCAACTCTCTAACAGAAGAAGAAATTCTTCGAAGTCAAACGTTAGGAGAACATACTTTCCTTGCTAAAGACTTCACATTTCTTAATCAAATAGAAAAAACGGAACAATACAATCTCTCTCTTCAAGCGAAGGGCATTGATCCTGCTGCATTTTGGAAGCAATATAGCAACCTCTGGCAACAACAAGAATCACCCACGTTTAAAAAACTTAACAAAATTCTTAGCGACATTGACCAAGAAATCCAACTTTCTTCTTTTAACAAACAAGCACTCTTTTCTGGGACAGATCTACTCTTCATTGCTTTAAATAACCACTACCTGAACAAATCTTTTTTTACCTACTTAATTGAAAGTCTTGAAAAAAATAATTTTCTTCTTTTTTCACTTAGCATTGATTATAACATTCATCATATTTTCCCCCAAGAAGTATTGGAACCGGCTTTTACCATTGATAAAAACTATTCCTACTTGACAGGAACCCTCTTTGAATATAATAACCAATTCCTTGATCCAGAAAAAACTCAGAATAAATCACCAGTTGTTTTTCTTATACTCGCTGCACTCTATCAACGTTCTTTCTTTAGAAAAAAGTTAACCCCGAAAGAAGCAATTGAAGAATTCAGCACACTTCCTCCAAAAAAAATCTATAAACTTTTCATAAGCACAAAAGCACTTCTCCTTAACTTCCTTGAACACATCATAAAAACAAAACTTAGAACAAAACACCTTTGTCAAGTATCTCTCGCTAACGGACTTCTTCTTCTTAATACTGCACACACTGATTCGGATACACTCTTTCGACTTATTAACAACGGCATTCCCCTTATTACTCAATTTAGATGTGATATTGACGGGCACTTTTCTCCAAAAGAACTAGACTACTTCTTCACACATCTCATTCCACTCACTTCACTCCCTTATGGACGAGACCTTGCAACAAAAGAAAGTTATTTTTATCTAAAAGGAAACACACTCTTTGTCCATGAACGACAAACAAACAAAACCTACGTGCTTTACTGAATAATCTTATCTTCTTACGATTCGATAATAATTCAAAAAAACTAATAATATTCCTAAAATCAAAATTCCTTCTTGAAAAACGTCTAAACCCCCATTAATCCAAGGGCAAATTCTATCGCTTGGACTACAGACTAGTTTAAAAATACTCATTAAAAGTGATACGATAATTAAAATAATTCCAGCAATCAACTTTTTATCCATATTTCTTCTGAATCTTTATTCTATAAAAAACTATCGAGATTACTTCTCTTCACTTAAGGACAAGCTTTTTAAATACCCAAACAACAAAACAAGCTATGATTAAAAGAGGTGTGATCTTTGTTCTATTCCTAGTTCTCTTTAGTATCAGCGTTAACGCACAATTAAACCTTACTTTAACCAAGGATAAACTCGGAACAGGACAACCATTCGCGGGATACCTTTTAATTAATTTATCAGAACCAATGCCTTCAACAGAACGATTAATTTTTAGAGTGAATGATCAAGAAATAGAAACAAAAACACTCAAAAATATTACTGTTTCTTTGAAGAACGCAACTATCTATCCTCAATCAATCGTTGCAGATGGCAATCCACTTTCATCAAAAGATCTCCGCTTCACTCAACCCGGATCAAACATCGCACTAGCTTTAGACTTAAGTCAGAATGGAGTTTTAAAACAAAGCAATATCCAAGACATCTTAGAGTTTACCGTTACCTTCCAAGGATCACAAGGTATTACAAGTCCAAGCTTAAACATTGGAAATGATAAAGATGTAGAATGGACGTATGTTGGACCAGCAAAACCAGGCGTCTATATTCCTCTCAACAAAAGCTACTTAGGAAACAATCAACCAAGCGGAGAAGTTATTCTTACAGGAAATAGCGATGACATCTTTTGTCAAAATATTACCTTAGAACCAGCAAGTAACTATCGCATTCACATTTTAACTAAAGCATTAACTCAAGCTAACTTAAACGCAACCTTAAGTAAAACAAAACCATCAAGCAGCATTGGACTATGCGGCGATGACGCACCCTGCTGTACATTCACTACTAAACCAACAACCTTACAACAAGCAAGCTGTGACATCACTCTTAATGTACGCGATAAATCCCCTTATTACCTCTGCGCATTTGTCGATACTGACCAAATCGAAACAGAACACGCTACCTTAGCTTATACAACCACAAAACCGGGATACGGCTTCCGCGCAGGAAGACCAACCTCCCTTAATTACTTCTTATCAGCAGACTATCAAGATTATGAACGACAATTAGCAACAAGCTTTACTTTTACTTCCAGCGAAGCAGCAGCAGAACTCAAAGAACACGCTAAAAAACAAGGATGCGGAGATAAATGTTTACTTGTTCCTTTAAACATCAGCGCTAAAAGTGCAGGAACATTAACCATTAAAGATCTTAAAATAAAAGTAGAATCAAGCTCAGGAAGATTTGAAGTTACCACCTTTACTCCTGTTACTGTTCAACCAGAAAGAATCCAGTATAATAAAAGTTTGATCAAAGAACAACTAAGCACTTATTTGGAGTTGACTGCTCCAACAACAGAAGAAGAATCCTTAGTCTTACAAGCATTCTTAGGCGAAGAACAATCTAATGAAGGAGTCTTTAGTGTCGTACGAGGACCAGAAGCAGGCATCCGTTATAACAGTTTAACGTTAACACCCACTCAACAACTCTCAGTCCAAGCAATTGCTAGACCTGTAGAAAATCGACTCATTACAAATTATGAATGGGACTTTGGAGATGGACAAACTTCTAAATTAATGAATACAACACACGCTTACTCTAAATCAGGAGACTATACCGTACGATTAACTGTTACAGACCGTGAAGGTATTACAGGAACAGATTCAATTATTGTAACAGTAACAACAAAAAGCTTATCTGAAGAACTAGCAGATGCACAAACCGCATTAACGGGATTACAACAAAAAATAACACAACAACAATACAGTACAGTCGCACAATTATTAAAATTATCCGACAACATCGTAGCAGCACAAGCAAACCTTACGTTATTAAAAACAAGTTATGATGGACTCGCAGCAATCACTAATGAAAGCCAACGACTTAAGAAAGAAGAACAACTCTTAGAAGAACTAAGAAATTTACAACGTGGTATCCCTCAAGATATTATCATTGAACAAACCATTAACTTTGATGGAACAGTTACTTCCTCGCAAGAAATTCCAAGTAGCTTAGCACTTACAAATGAACAAGCAGTCGTCAACGCACAAAACGACTTCACTTCTAAAGGCATTGCAACATTAGTCCATTTACCCACTGCTTTAGGAACAAACTCTTTCATTCTCGTCCAAAAAACAATTGTCGGAACAGGAGACCACTACGAACTCTTACCAACTGGATTAACATTCAAAGAATTATTTACTCCTGGAACACCCGACGGAAGCGTCATTAAATATAGTGGAAATAGCATTACTTACACTGTTGAAGGGAATAGCATTAAAGAATTAGCACAAGCAGCAACAATCAAAACATTAACCGTCCCAGGAAATTTACCTGAAACAGAAGAGAAAGAACCCACTGTTCTTAACCTAGGACAATGCGGTAACGATACCTGCGAAGCAGGAGAAGATGACATCAGCTGCCCAGAAGACTGTAAAGCACCAACACCAATCATCCCATTCATCATTTTAGGAATAATTTTAATTGGTGGAATTGTTTGGATTTTTGTCTACAAAGGCAAATACTCCTTTAGTTATTTCTTCAGTAAGAAAACACAAAGCCTAGCACGCATGCACTTCCAAAATGATAAAGACTATGTGATTGTGAAAAGTTATGTTAATCAATCCTTAATTAAAGGATTCAAGGATGATCAAATTAAATTTGCTCTCAAGAAAAAAGGATGGAGCGAACAACAAATCACGGCAGTGTTAGATGAAGTACACAGAGAAAAAATGGGTAATAGGAAATTCTAGTCATAAGCTTTAAAACTTCTTTCCTTTTCTCTTAAGTATGGCTTTAAACGATCTTTTAGATGCAGCGAAATCCCTTGATGAAAAACTCTTAGATAAATATGCTCATCTTGCTCTACCCAAACAAGATAGTAGTAAAAACCCTGAGGCTCTTGCTATGTATGCACGATTGGCTGGCTACACGGGCATGGGAGCAAATTTCTTTGCAGCATTACACTTTAGCCATCTTCAAACAGATCATCTTCAAGTAGCTCCTTCATTACTTCCTTTCGCACTACTCTCTGGAGCTGATCTTGCTGACTCTTTTATCTATCAAGAAAGAAAACGTACCAATAAAAATACTTTTTTCTCTGGATTTCGAAAAGCAACTCGATTAAGTCTCACTGCAATTGGAGTTATTGGCAGTGCTGTTTCAACTTATCTTCTTTATAATGACTTAAGTCCGGATTATTTTCTTACATTGGGAATGTCTGTGGATCTCTTAGCAGTTTCTTCTTCATTCTATCTAAAAGGCATTAACTCTCAAAAGAAAAGATACCGTCCTACTGACCTTAAAAAATAGACAAACTATTATGACCTTATTGCTTTCTTTTGCATTCTCATTACAACCCAATTAAGCAAGAATAATGGAATAGCACAAGCAAGAATAACAATCCAATTAGTTATACTTAATGGAACAGTATCAAAAATCTTATTTAACCCATACACAACTAACACTTGTAATCCTAACGATGTTCCAATTGCAAGCCATAACCACTTATTTTTGAACAACATTCCTTCAAGTAACGACTCTCCTCCAATATGATAATTCAATGCGACTGCCATTTCTCCAATGACTAACATACTGAACGCCATTGTGCGAGCAAGATTAATATCTCCAGTCTTTAGGAACCACCAATAGACACCAAGCGTTACTGCTGTTAAAAGTACTGCTTGGAATCCTAACCTGAATAGATCTTTCTTCTCAATTATCCTCGCATTCTTACTTCGAGGTGGATTACTCATCACTTCATTACTTACTGGATCAATTCCCAATGCTAATGCGGGAAACCCATCTGTCAATAAATTAACCCATAAGATTTGTAACGCTAATAAGGGAATTGGAAGACCAAGCAATAACCCAACAAAAATAATTAGGACCTCTGCAGCATTACACGCTAATAAGAAATGAACAAACTTCTTTAAATTATTATATACGCCTCTTCCTTCTTTCACTGCACTTACAATTGAAGCAAAATTATCATCAATCAATACCATGTCTGACGCTTCTTTTGCAACATCAGTTCCAGAACCAGTCGCAACTCCAATATTTGCTTTCTTTAACGCTAATGCATCATTCACTCCATCACCAGTCATCGCAACAACATTTCCTCCTTGCTGTAAACACGCAAGAATTTTTAATTTATGTTCCGGAGACACTCTTGCATACACGCTAATTTCATTACACACCTTTTGAAAACGATCAGCACTACACTTATCAATCTCTTCACCAGTAATTGCTTTCCCAGTAATTCCAATCTGATTAGCAATCGCACTTGCAGTTAATAAATGATCACCAGTAATCATCACAACCTTAATTCCTGCTTTCTTACACAATACAATTGCATTTCTTACTTCATCACGTGGAGGATCAAGCATCCCCATTAATCCTACAAAAACTATTTCCTTTGGTTTCTTTACATTTGCATAACTAAACCCTAACACTCTTAATGCGCTACCTGCCATCGTTTCAGCTTGATTAAACAACTTCTTCTTTTCAGTTTGTGATAACACTTTTACTTTATTATTCTCTAAGATATAATTGCACTTCTCTATAATCACTTCAGGAGCACCTTTGTAATGCGTAAACGTTCCTTCTTTTGTTTCATCTATTGTCGCCATAAACTTTTTTTCAGAAGAAAACGGAATCTCTTTCTCTCTCTTTACTTTAAACTCCAGATTTGCTTTTTTTGCAATTAAGAGTAATGCTTTTTCAGTAGGATCAGCAGGACCATCAATCACCGCATTATTACATACCACTCCAATCTCAAACAACTTTGAAAACTTCTTTGGATCAAGCATATGACCTTCATGCACGAACCCTTTTTGATTCACATCAATCACTTCATTATTTGCAAATAACTGAATCACTTCCATCTTATTCTTTGTAATTGTCCCAGTCTTATCCGCACAAATGACACTTGTTGCACCTAAGGTTTCAACAGCATGCAACCTTCTCATTAATGCGTTTTGCTTCAACATCCTTCTCGTTCCTAAGGCTAATGTAATTGTAATGATAGCTGGAAGGCCTTCAGGAATCGCAGCAACCGCCAATGCAACTGCACTCACAAATGCATTTACAAAGACTTTTTCTTTTAAAAATTCAATACCAAACACAATCATGCAAATAACTAAAATTCCAATCGTAAGATGATTTCCTAAATACTTTAATTGCCTCTGTAACGGTGTTGTTTCATGACCAATCTCTTGAATTTTTTGTGCAATCTTTCCTAACTCACTCTTAAAACCAGTTGCAATCACAACCGCTTCAGCACGCCCTCTACTTGCAATTGTTCCTGCAAACACCATATTTAACTGCGAAGACACCTGCGCTTTCTTCTTGAGAACATCAGCATTTTTATGCACTGGCAGAGACTCACCAGTCAACATCGATTCATCAACCGTTAACGAAGAATTACTTAAAATTCTCGCATCAGCAGGAATAAACGCACCCTCTTCAATAATAAGCATATCACCTGGGACAAGCACACTTGCATCAATCTCCAACACCTTTCCTTCCCTTCTCACTTTTGCTTTTGGAGCAGACAACTTCTTTAACGCCTCAATTGCCTTCTCCGCTTTATACTCTTGGATGAATCCTAACATCGCATTTAAAACAACAATCACACCAATAGCAATCCCATCAATCCTCTCTCCAACAAGAAAAGAAACAACTGCAGCAAAGATTAACACATAGACGATGAAACTTTTGAAT
>JBAZPJ010000021.1:0-13465 GCA_041648255.1 Candidatus Nanoarchaeia archaeon | reverse complement strand
ATCTAATGTCCCTGCATGAAACGAAATATTCGCACCAAGAACTTTTCTCAAATTCCGCTTTGTTACCACAATTGTTTTTAACTTCTTATTCTCAGGCCAACCCTCAAACTCTAAACACCGTTCATACGTTTTAGAACCCATAACCACACAATCAACTTTCTTCATAAATTCATGATATCCATAATCCTCTCCTTTTCCTTCATATTTCTTTAACCAATCAATACTTCCATCTGGCCGAGCAATAAATCCATCGAGACTACATGCAATGTAAAGGATCACCTGTTTCATCCTCTCTTTTTCATTTCTATGTTTTATTAATCTTTCTCCCAAACCTTTAAGTAAAAACTCTACTTTCCCTCCCCTATGACTAGAAAGAAAAAAAGCAAGAATTACCTCGCACTTGGCATTAAATACATCTTTGTTGGTATTTATTGGGTTTTCAAAAACATTTTCTTAGGACTTTATTGGATTATGGAACATCTCTACAAAGAAATTAGACAAGCATTAAGCAGAAAGCCAAAACTCATCCATCAAGAAGTAAACGAAGAATTACCGAAAGAAATTAAACCAGCAGAAGTAAGTAAGAAACAAAAATCAATCTCTAATCCTGCATTCTATGAATCATTTAAAACTTTAGAAGACATCAAAGAAGCTTATCCTGCCTTTGAAGAAAAACTCTTTGAGGAAGGAAGCACGATCGGCATTATCCTAGGAGCACGAGGAACAGGAAAAAGCGCACTAGGACTAAAACTACTAGAAAACATCCACGCACAAACAGAACGAAAAGTCTACACGATGGGATTCAAAAATACGGACTTACCCGCTTGGATCACGAATATTACTGCTATTGAAGAAGTTGACAACGGAGCAGTCTTATTAGCAGATGAAAGCGGGATCCAATTTTCTTCAAGAGAAAGCATGAGTAACGTCAATAAACTCCTTTCTAATCTACTCTTAATTGCACGACATAAAGATTTAAGTTTATTATTTATCACTCAGAATTGCCTTCCCTTAAACGAAAAAATCTTAACTCCTCGGGGAATTAAAACTTTAAAAGAATTTAAGGATAAAGAATTGGTTTATGCGTTCAATTTTGATACTAAAAGGCTAGTTCAAGTTCAAGCTAGAAAGTTTCCAACTGCTAAGAAAAAACTTGTTAAAATTTATCTAGAAGATGGAAGAATTTTGAAATGCTCTCCTGATCATAAATGGTTCGTTTCCAATTCCGGAAAAATCACGGAAAAAAAGGCTAAAGACTTAAAAACAGCAAATGATTATTTGATAGATGTATCCAACGAAAACACAAAGCTGTAAATTTTGTACTAAAAAGCTCTCTTCTAACAATAAACTTGGTTTTTGTCTTCAATGTCTACCCCTAGAACAGATTACCACTCTCTTTAAAAATGGAGAAACAATTCTCTCTATTTCTAACCAAATCTTCCATTCCACTTCGGGAAGTTATCGTCAGATAATAAGAAAACACTTAATGGATCATTTTGGATCAGAATTTCTCAAAATTAAAAAGAATAACAAGGATCGTGTTATGAACGCTGCTTTAGCTAAAGAATTACCCCTCGATTTTATAAAACAACTTTTTCATCAAGGAAAACTAACCACTCAAATTCACAAGGCACTTTTGCAAAAGGGATACGTAATCCATATACAAACCTTGAGAAACAGACTTTTGCGACTAGATTTAGATTATCGTGAAAACTATCGAAAATTTCTGAAGAATCGTGGCCGCATTTCTAGGAATAGTAAAGAACTTATTAAACAATTATGGCGAGATGGTAAAAGTATTAATGAAATATCAAGAAAGACTGGTTTTGCATTTTTAACTGTAAGAACTTATCTTCACCAAATGGGATTTAAAACCAAAATGCTGCAATTCTATTACTCTGAATCTAGTAATGCTGAAGAAAAAATGGCTAAATCCTATTTAGAGAATCAAAAGTGTGAGGTTAAGAAGTGTTTATTTCTCTGTCAGCGAAAACTGGACAGACCCTTTAATGAGATACTCGTTGATAAGACTTTTCCCTTTCCTTCCGATTTAAGGAAATTTTGTACAGGCTGTCCTGTAAAAGAGCTTAAATTTGAAGAGCAAGAACTATATGACTTCGTGTCTAAGGATGAAAAAGGGTATAGTGTGGTTGAGGTCAAAAAAGTCTATAAAAACCCGCACCGGAGAGCACATTTTACCTTAGGACAATTTCTGAACTTATCAAAAGTTATAAAAGCAGGTATCCCTTTCAAATTACTTATCTTTGAAGATGGCCAAATCCAAGAAAAACAACTTTAAACTTGTTAAAATAAAAAAAATAGAATTCACTGATGAAGAAGTGGATATGTGTGACTTAGAGATTCCAAAATTTCATAATTTTGTTCTTGCAAATGGAATAGTAACTCATAACTCCGCAAATATTGATCTAAATATTCTTAGACAAGCAGATTTTCTTTTATTAAAACCTTCCTCCTTATTACAAAAAGACTTTGAACGAAAAAAAATAAATGAAATCTACAAAGATGCAGAAAAACAATTCAAACAATATAAAGACCAAAAAGGATTAACCTACATTTATTCAGAAACGTACAAAGGATTTGTGGCAAATCCGTTACCTAGCTTTTGGAATGAAAAAGTAAGTAAAAGTTACAGATAATGCTTCTAAAATTTTCTTAATTCTTTTCTTCGTTTATATTCGCTTCTTATCTTTGAGAAGGTATAACTTATTAACCAATAAATTGCTAATAAAGCCTTTTCAAAGACAAAATATATTCCTAGAAAAAGCTGCTTTACTAAAAGCGCTAACGGGTCTACTCTTCTGCCGTTACCCTCTCGACTGAGTGAGCGATGAATATGACAATACTTTCTTCCCGTTTTTAAAGTTCGACCACAGATTACACAACCTTCAGCAGATTTCATTTTTCAATTTCACCAAAACCATGGATTCGGTCTTATGACTTTATAGTTAGATTTTCTTTTCTGAGTTTCCTTTTGAAGTTTAGAAAGTTTAGCATTTCCAGTTTTTATTTCTCTTAGACCGCTATAGGTAACCTTTCCAGTAAAGATATCTCTTTTTGTTATCCTAAAATCACTACCTCTTCCGGTTCTTTCTACTTCATATCCGGCTAATGTTGCATTCATCACGTATTCATTTTCTCCAGCCTTGCCTTTTCTCTGACTGTCAATTAGAACTTCTTTTCTAATCTCTTTTTGAGAAATTCTTCTTCCGAATCCGTCTGATTTAATGATTTTTCCAAAAATATCGCGAGCCATATCTTTTCTTTAATCTTGCTTTATATAAACTTTTTTATTGGAATCTTACTCTATTTTTCTTATCGGTGAACTTTATAAAGTCCTAAAGAATTATATAATTTATGAAAGGATTCATCCTCTGTCCCACCTACGAACTCATTGAAGATAAAGCCTATATTAAACTTTACGGGAGATTAGAAAATGGAGAAAGCTTTCTTACCTCTAACGAATTCCAACCCTATTTTTACATTAAAGAAAAAGATCAGAAAGTTTTAGAAAGCTTAAAAGAAATACCTCTTTTTACCAAAACAGACTTTAAAAATAAGGATGGAGAAAAAGTTCTCAAAGTTACTGTTCCCTTACCTGCAGATGTTCCCAAATTAAGAAAAAAACTCGAAGACCAAGACATAGAAGTCTATGAAGCAGACATTAAATTTCCCTATCGATTCATGATTGATCACGGATTACAGAGTACAGTAGATATAGAAGGAGATTATAGGGCTGGAGAACGCATCGATAGAATCTATAAAAATCCAACATTAAAATCTGCAATCTATACTCCGACTAACCTTAAAATATTATCTTTCGATATTGAAAGCGGAAAAGAAGAAGATGGGAGCTTATACTGCATAGGATTAATTTGTGGTAATATTCACAAAAGCTTCATTGTTTCAACTACGCCTGTTGAAGGAGCACTGCACTGTAAAGACGAAAAAGAAGTTCTGGAGAAGTTTATTGCAGAAATACAAAACATAGATCCAGACATCATCACTGGATGGAATATCATTGATTTCGACTTAAGTTTCTTAGCAAAAAAATGCAAGAAATACAAGATCCCTTTTGACATCGGAAGAGAGACGGGAAGTTTAAGGTTAACTTTACGAGAAAGCTTTTTTCAAGACAGCAAAGCAGAAGCAAGCGGAAGACAAATCATCGATGCACTCAATTTACTTCGTGTTTCTTTTATTAAAGTAGACGACTATAAATTAAATACCGTTGCAGAAAAGCTCTTAGGGGAGACAAAATTAATTACAACAACCGGAGAAGAAAAATATAAAGAAATTGATAACTTGTATAAAACTAATAAGAAGAAATTAATTGAATATAATCTTAAAGATGCAGAATTAGTTTTAAAAATTATTGATAAAAGCGGTATTCTTAACCTTTCTATTCAACGAAGCTTGATTACTGGAATGCCCCTAGATAGAGTTAGCGCATCCATTGCATCTTTAGACTCTCTCTACTTGCGAGAAGCACGCAAAAGAAAAATTGTTATTCCTTCAGGAAGCTTCCAAGAAAAACAAGAAGCAACAATTGGCGGATACGTCAAAGAAGTAGAACCTGGAATTTATGATTATTTAGTTATTTTAGATTTCAAATCATTGTATCCGAGCATTATTAGAACCTTTAACATTGATCCACTAAGCTATGTCTCTGCAGGTAAAGGGAAGAATTTAATTAAAGCTCCAAATGGCGCTTGTTTTAAAAATGAAGAAGGAATCTTACCCCACATTATTACTACACTTTGGAAACATCGAGATGAAGCAAAAAAGCAGAAGAATGAACTTGCTCGCTATGCAATTAAAATCCAAATGAACAGTATGTACGGATCGCTTGCTTCTCCCGCTTGCAGATTCTTTAATCCAGACATTGCTAATGCTATTACCAGCTTTGCACAGGCGATCATCAAATTAACTTCAAAAAAAATAGAAGAAAGCGGATACAGAGTAATCTACAATGATACTGATAGTACTTTTGTTGTCTCCAAAGCTAAAAACTATGAACAAGCAGAAAAGATAGGGAAGAAGATAGAAAAGGAAATCAATAGCTTCTATAAGGACTACATAAAAAAAGAATACAAACGAGATTCAGCCTTAGAATTAGCATTTGAAAAAATATTTATTAAAGCTTTAATGCCCAAACTACGAGGTGGAGAAAAAGGAGCAAAAAAAAGATATGCCGGCTTATTATTAAAAGACGGAAAAGAAGAAATCCAATTTGTCGGAATGGAAACAGTACGTAGTGACTGGACGGACTTAGCAAAAAAATACCAGCAAGAAGTGTTTGATCGTATTTTTCATAATAAAGAAATCGCAGAATACACTAAAAAACTAATTATTGATTTACGCAAAGGAAAATATGATAATCTGCTTGTGTATAGAAAAAATATTCGAAAAGAATTAGCAGAATATACCAAAAGTACGCCTCCCCACGTAAAAGCTGCTCGCCAGCTAGATAAATTAGAAAGCGATACCATTGAATATGTCATTACAGAACAAGGACCCGAACCAATCCAGAAAATTAAACATAAATTAGATTATGAACATTACATTGATAAACAAATCAAACCTTTAGCAGAATCGGTTTTAGTTCTCTTTGATAAACATTTTGATGACCTATTAAAAAACGATAAACAAGCGACGTTGTTCTAAATAACAATCCTTAAAATTAGTGAAATCTTTCTCTCTTTATGCACATCATTCAAGAATCCATTCTTCACTGGTATCATAAAGAAAAAAGAGACTTACCTTGGAGACAAACAACAGATCCCTATAACATCTTAGTTTCAGAAATGATGTTACAACAAACACAAGTCGATAGAGTTATTGTGAAATATAACGAATTTTTAATTAAATTTCCTAACGCTCAAGCACTCGCACAAGCAAGTACGGCAGACGTTATTAAGGGTTGGCAGGGATTAGGATTTAATCGACGGGCATTACGATTACAAGACATTTGTAGGGAAGTAACTAAATTAAAAGAATTTCCTACAACAGAACGAGAACTCTTACAATTAAAAGGAATAGGGCCTTATACTTCCAGCGCTATTGTTAGCTTTGCCTTTAATCGAGATGTTGTTGTCTTAGATACAAATATTCGAAGAGTCTTTTATAGAATTTTATTTAAAGATCATACTAAACAAAATGAAACTCTAACAAAAGAATTAGAACTACTCGCAGAGAAGATCTTACCTAAAGGAAAAAGCAGAGATTGGCATAATGCCTTAATGGACTTAGGAGCAACCATCTGCACCGCTCAAGCACCCAAATGTCCGATTTGTCCAGTACAAACACACTGCTATTTTACAAAAACTCTAGAAAAAGCAACAGACGAAGAGAAAATAGAATTACTTTCATTAACAAGAATTAAAAATAAACAAGGTGTATTCAAAAACTCAAATAGATATTATCGAGGAAGAATTTTAGATTACTTAAGAAAAGAAGGAACTGTTCCTTTAAGTACATTAGAAAAAAACTTTAAAGAAGAATACAAAAAGGATATTTCTTTCATTTTATTAGAATTAGAGAAAGATAAACTCATCTCAATTAAAAATAATCTTATTTCTTTGCCAGATTAAGTTTATTCATAGATTTATCATGTTTTTTTGAAAAGAAGACTAATGAAATAATTGCACCCACTACTGCCAAGAGCATGTCCCACTGCGCATCCCAAATATCCCCTTGAGAACCTAAATAAGATTGGCCGATATCAGAAGCAACAAATAAGGTCGTCCACCACTCCACTAACTCCCAGAATGCAGCAATTGCTAAGACAATACTTAAGACAATAAAAATCAACCAAGCATTCCTTTCTAACTTTGTTTTTCTTAATAATACCTCTTTAATAATAAACACTGGAAATAACCCGACCGCTAAATGACCAATCCGATCATAATGATTTCTAGATAAATCGAATGTTACTTTTGCCCAGTTTCCTAAAGGAGTAGCAGCATACGTGTAAAAACCACCATAGACCAAAATTAATGAATGGAAGAATACACACCAATACACCCAGTTAGACATCGGAAATTTCTTGTAAGTAATGATTAAGAATAAGATTCCGATAAAGGCTGGAACAACTTCTAAAAACCAACTTAACACCCCTGCCTTTGCATATATCCCTGTAAAGATAAAAATAACAATTAAAATTCCTAATAAAATTAAAGGTAACTTTGCCTTTTTAAGTAATGAATCCTCACCCTTTTTCATTAAGTCTCCTTTTATTTCCTTATTTAATTACCTTTCTCTTTTAAATTACAGAAAGAAAACCTTTTAAAGAAAACATTGTCCCTTTCCTTTTAAGCGGGGGTAGCAAAGCCGGCCAAATGCGTAGGACTTAAGATTTGACATCAGAAATCCTATGGCTTAGTGCCTTCGCAGGTTCGAATCCTGTCCCCCGCACCATACTTCTTCGTAACCTTTAAATTTAAGTTCTTTCCAAAATAGCTGATGGTGGCAGTAAAAAAAAGAGAAGAATTAGAAGATGTTCGCTCCGAATTAGTAAGCATTATTCAGGACTTACAAAAAATCCCGCTTTTTACTAAAGATCTTCTTATTATTGCAGGACAAAATAAAAACTCAATAGAAAAACATCCTTCTTACTTAAAAATAAAAAAAATTGTTGATGAAATCCTCACAAACCTAACTTCTGGAAAACCAGTTAAAGAAAAGCTCTTTCGAGAACTTTTTGAAATCTGTACTTTCGTCAACGCTACTGCTGTTCGTAATTATAAGGGAAAACTTCCTAGCAATACACAACTTCCTTCGTTTGGAGCTTTAACAGCAGCAATCGTAAGGGCTTCCCAAAAAATCAAAACACTTAAGTTCTAACCTTTATTCTCTTTTGGAAAAATAGACCTCTTTTCGTGATTTTTCCGGAAATTTCTGCGTAAAGCTTTTGAAGACAATTTCCTTATTTGTTTAATGAAACACAATCCTACCCTTCCTCAAACTTGGACGCCTGAATTTGCCTATTTCTTTGGATTATTGCTGGGTGATGGAAGTTTACCCGACTCCCTCTGCAAGAAACCTAATGGAACTATTCAACGCAGACATGTAATCCATTTTACTTCTAATTCTATGCCCTTCATTCAAGAAGTCTATGTTCCTCTTTTTCAATCCCTTTTCAACTTAACACCACACATCGTCTTAGATAAGAATAAAAAGAAACCTCTTTGGAAAATTATGATAGAATCAATCACCTTATCCACATTCCTTCAAGAAAAAGGATACATCTGCGGAAGAAAAGCTAAAATCGCTAAAGTACCCTCCATTCCTGAAAAGTTTTATCCCTACCTCTTAGCTGGCCTATTAGACACGGATGGCGGTAAGAAAGGAGGCGGTTTTGGACTTTCAACTTCCAGTCAGAACCTCGCAGACTTCTGCATAAAGGTTTTTAAAGACTTAGATTTGCCTTATCACTCATGTCCTTGGCATTATAATGGACATATTTACCATCAAATCTATGTTGGTAAAAAAAATATGCACAAAATCTTACACCACATCCCTCTGAAAAACAAGGATAAGATTTTGTTTATTAACAGTTGCCTCCGTGGCTCAGTGGTAGAGCATTACCTTGGTACTTCAACACCGATCAGGTAAGGGTCACGAGTTCAATTCTCGTCGGAGGCTTTACACTCCAGATGCAGGTCCTCCAGCAGGGGGCTCTATGCCCGGGATTAAGAGCCTCCGGCGAACGCCCTGCACGGGATGTAGGTTCTTTATTAAGAAAAAACGACTAAAGTGCACTACCGATTAGAGAAACCTTCTTTTTAAATTGTTCTTCAGTGATTGTTTCACAATCTTTTACCTTTGTTTTAATCTCATATTCACTTCCAGAACCTAGTCCGTATTCAGGCGTTTCTTCTATTAATTCTCCTTCCTTATTGTAAAAATTACTCCAACAACTGTCATCACCACACCCCAACTTTTCGTATATTTTTTCTTGGTTTTTTGGGTCCTCACATATAAAATAATTTGGTTCGAAAATCTTTTGATAATTTACTAAGATTTTTTCTCCTGTAAAGATAATTCTTGTATCATACAAATTCCTAGGATCAATTTCTACAACTTTCTTCATGCTCCCTATTTCTATAAATAATGTGAATGGCTTTCCCGGATTTTCAATCTTTTTTCCTTCTCCATAGTACTTGTCCTTACAATCTTCCTCTCCGCCTTCCTTTTTAGGACACACCGTTTTTTCATTAAAAATAACCTTTCCATCTACGGAAACAGTCATCTTCACAGAATGATCACCTTGATTTAATAAAAGAAAATAAAGTTCAGGAGAATAATCTTTTGGAAGTTCCTGCTTAGGAAAAATATCTTGTTTGGAGGCATTACCAATTTTAGTTATTTCTGTAACGTTCGTACAAGCAGTAAATAGAACAACTAAACATACGAGTGTTATCAATTTTATCATTCTTTTAAGAAGTAAAAGGCTCCTTTTAATACTATCGAAATATTAAGGGGAAAACCTTAGTTTCATTTGCTACTATTTAGCAATGCAGATGAGTTTATATAAATTTTAAAGAGTTAAAAATCATGGAATTATTCGTTTTACTTGAAGAAAAAGAGAACCCCTCTCCGGAGTGCAGAGTTCGTCGGAGGCTTTATCTTATATTTTCTACTAACTAAATTCTTTTAAAGAATTAATCTAAATTAAACAAATGAAATTATCTCCAATTGTTCTCAAAGGATTTGAAGGAAGAGAAGAAGCACTTAAAGAAATAAAACGCTACATTGATGACATCACTCCAGTTATGTTTTATCGCACAAACGATCTAGTCCATTCTCGCAGAGTCTTAGCCCATTTAGACGCAGCATTACCTGATATTCTTTCTGTTTACGGAATTAAATTTGATATGGGATTTGCACGAACAGAAGCACTTGTCCATGATGATGCAGAAATGATTACTGGAGATCCAAGCCTTCACGCTAAAGAACAGATGGATGAAACGGAACTTGCATTATTAGCACAACAAGAATTAGATGCTATTCCTCAACTAATAGCAAGATATTCTCCTTCAGCAAATGGATATAACTATGAAAAATTACTTCTTGCAGCAAAACATAAGGATAGATTAGAAGCACAATTTGTTTCTTATTTTGATAAATTTGATGGAGCAGGAGAAGCATGACATGAAGTCTGGGCAGGGAACACTCATTTTCTAAGACCAGCTGGCGGAACAGATGAACGAAGTCGCGGGTATGTAAAACGACTTAATGAATTTCCTAGCAAATATCCTCTCATGAAACCTTTCTTTGAGAAGTTTCCCCATTACTTACCTCATCCATTTGACTTTAGAAAAATAGCAGAAGCAGGAAAACTTCATACAAAAGAATCACTCATACAAGACAGTGGATATGTTCCTTATGAACGATGGAAAAAAACAGTTATTGCAACAGAAGGAATTGAACAATTAATTACTCAAGTAGAATTTTAACTTCCTTAGCTTTCTTCACTTCCTTCACAAACTATTTTAACTAGTTTTTCTAAATAAGTAAACATGAAAGAAGTCAAACGTAACCAAGCTAAATTTATTGAACCAAGTACCGAAGCAAAATGTCCTTATTGTAATAAATTTGTTAAATCTTTAGAAAACCATATCAAAAGTAAACACTTACGAGAAAAATTACAGATGGTGTAGTTATACTTTACATACTAAAGCTATTTAAGCAATTTTTACTATATCTACTTATGATTAACCAAGAATATCCACCGCCGACAAGTAATTGTCCTTATTGCAATAAACTTGTAAGTAATGTAGATGAACATGTAGAAAAATCCCATTTACATTCTGATCCACAAGGATTACCCAGTGTTTAATCACTTTTTATCATTCTTTGCGAAATGAATAAGGTGATTGAAGATAAAGGTAACGTAACTACTGACGTTGCAGGATTTAACTGGCCTGTTCCAAATAAAACAACAACTCCCAATAAACTTACAACTAAACTCAGCATTACTGCTTTCTTTTTTAACTTCCAATAAAAAGAACCAACTACGACTGGAAATAATCCTAAGGATAAACTTCCTAAAGAAAAGCCTAATGTAATAATATCTTTATAGAATACACTAATAGCTACTCCTGAACATAAAATAAGAATCATAAAAAATCTGGTTAATTTTTTCATAGAACTTTCACTAAACCTGAAAGTGTAATTCTTTAAATCTCGGGTAAAAATAGAAGAAATAACAAATGTGATTGTGTCAGAAGAGGAAAGTGTTACAGCATATAATAACACTAAACCTAATTCTTTTACGATACTTGGAAGCAACTCTGAAAAACCTACTACAAACGCTTCTTCTGCAACAATATTTGGAAATGCCTGCTTCGTTGCCAATCCTACTACGCTCACACAAATTCCTAGAATTAGCAGAATGAACGCGGCTATCTTTAATCCCCTATTTAATTGAACAGTATCTTTTGCAGCGAAAATTCTCTGCCATAAATCTGGAGCAACAACAACGCTGAACGCGCCAATACAAAGAAAACCAATAATATTTCCTAAACCTAATCTTGTCACATTTAACTCCACGCTTGTAAAACTCGTTCCTTTGAAAAGAAAAATTCCCACTCCGATACTCATTAAAAACATAATAAACAATTGAAAATGATCAGTTCTCACTACCGCCTTAAATCCAGCAAGTAGGAGATAACACAGCACTATTAACCCCCCTATTGCTACAGCTAAAAAATAAGATATTCCAAAAACGTGAGTTAATACTTTTCCACTTACAATAAGATTAACAATAAGCAACCCAAAGAATTGAAGAATAAGAATAAAAGAAAACAACATCCCATTCTTCTTTCCGAATACATGAAAAAAATACTCGGGCATTGTATACACTTTTAACTCATCAGCCTTAGCTTTAATTCGAGGAGCAAAGAATTTTAGTAATAAAAAACCGAGAGCTAACCCAACAAATAACCATAAGGCAGACAAACCATATCCAAACACGTAAGCAATAAAAATAGAAAGAGTGGCGCCATCAAAAAAACCTGCACTCATTGTAGCAGCAAGCTGAAAACCATGAACTCCCCTATCAGCAATCATAAAACCCTCTTCACTCTCCTTTCTTGAAGCAAAAATCCCTATTCCAATTACTATCGCTATATACAAACAAAAAAACACTAAAGAAAGCCAAACAATCATTTTTATCTCCGGATTTTAGCAGTCTCAAATATACTTAATTCTATGTTGTCGCTTTTCCACAACACTTAAATAGAATCAGGCCTCTTTTCTCTTATGGAAAAAATACATACCATTCTCCAAGAATTTGGATTTGAAGAACGTGAAATAAAAATATATCTCTCTTTGCTTACCCATTCTCAATCTACAGCCTTACAACTCTCTCAACATACAGGCATTGACCGGACAACTGTTTACGATTTACTTCAAAAGTTAATTCAAAAAAGAATTGTTTTTTCCCTGATTAAGCAAGGCACAAAATGTTTCACAGCACTCTCTCCTGAAGAACTCCTGTCACATTTTCAAAACAAGTACGTCTCACTTCAACAAATTATCCCCGAATTAGAGGAACTAACCCAGCAATCTCCCCTCCAATTCAAATGCGAAACATTTTACGGATTAGAAGGACTTAAAATCGTTCTAAAAGATTTTGTTAAAGTAAAATCAGATTACAAAATTATAGGGATCCGAGAAGAATACGAACAAATACTCGGCTATTTTGTTGAACAAGGAATTATTACACTTAACCACTTTAATGTCAAAGAAGAAGCCATACTAGAAGAAGGATTCAACGTAAAAAAACTTAAACAGAGTACCCATCGCACTGTAAAAAAAGGAACACTCTCACCCTTTACTACTGTTCTCTATAAAGAACATGTTCTTTTTATTAGCTGGACAAAACCTTATTCTATCTTAAGAATAGAAAACCCTGCTTTTTACCAATCCCAACTAGATCAGTTCAATCTTCTCTGGAAAAATGCAAAATAAACTGCTTAATTCAACGACCCATTTATACATTCTAGGAGTATTCATTGCTGCAATAAACGCTCCTGTTTGAGAAATGATAGTATCATTCTTATCCTTTTTTGGAGTCTCTAACTCTGGCTCCTCATAAACAAGAATATGCCAGAGACCGTATCTTAACTCTAATTCCCTTTCTTTAAATGTACAGTAATTTGGCTCTTCCTCACTAAAAGGTGGAAGATTCCTAAACGCCTCAATGATATTCACTCCGTGTTTACGCGTACTTATTCTCATTTCATCAACAAGTCTTGAACCTGTACTTTGGTCTACATATTGTAATGTACGAAGTGAATAAATTACATCATACTCTCCTTGGATTGAATATTCATTCAGATCTTTGACTTCTGCTTTCACCTTTAACCCTTTTGAATCGGCAGTACTTTGAAACCGTTCTATCGCAACAGAACTAATATCAACTCCCTCTACCTCAAAC
>JBAZPJ010000020.1:0-13929 GCA_041648255.1 Candidatus Nanoarchaeia archaeon | reverse complement strand
CTACAACATCGCGGATGCGCCTGTTTCCGAGCTCTCCGATCCGGGCACCAGTCTCGTACAAGACGCTCAGGAACGCACGGTCTCGCGTCCCATGCGGAGCATCCAAGAGTCGCGCAACCTCCTCGAAGGTGAGGATGTCGTGCCGCTCGATCCTCGGACGCTGATTGAGCGGTATCCGAATGGACATCCACGCCACGATTGGCGGGTGCTCTCTTACGTCCGCGGCACGGTCACCGTACGCGAGCCACCGATAGAACAAGCGAAGAATGACTTTCTCTGTTCGCTTTGTCTCTCCGCTCAGGTCCCGGCGATCTTCATACTGCATGACGATCTTCTTCAGTTCATCCGTGGTGACCTGGTCGAAGTCCTTCTTCAGATGGGCGATGCGGACTGCCCACCTGCCGAGCGTATCAAGAATCTTGGCTCTCCTCGGAACTCCATTGGCACGCGCCAAGACGGCATACTGCTCGAACCGCTCGAGGAGCTCCCGATTCCGAGTGGAAACCTCTTTCTTGAAGAGTGCGCGCCGCGCATACTCCAGCCTCTTGTCAAAGCCATGAATATCGATCGTCGTTTTCACCTGCAGATTACCTCCACGAGACGAGAAGACGACCACCCCTAAAAGCCTCAAGGCCACCCCCGAACGGTAGGGCTCACAACAAATAGTTCATAGCCACCGAGGAGATTTGAACTCCCGGCCTGCTGATTACAAGTCAGCTGCTCTACCGCTGAGCTACGGTGGCTTATAAAAAACAGACTTTAAACAATCTTTAAATACATTTCCATAAGAAAATAGCCCATGAATACCTACGAAGAAAAACTTAAAACCTACCTTAAAGAACATTTTATTGACGCAGAATATTTAACATTTACTGAGTCTTGCCACAGCGTTGCAGAAGCAGCAACAGCAGTCAGAGGAAAGGCAGAAGATTTTGTTAAAAACATTGTCTTACTTGATTTTGAAAACAATTTAATTATAGCAATTTTAAAAGGAGAAGACAGAGCAGATTTAAAAAAAATAGAAGCACTTCTTAGTAAAAAAATAAGAATCGCAACAGGAGAAGAAGTTTTAGTAAAAACGGGATACCCACCTGGCGGAGTTCCTTCTCTCGGATATGACGCACTTTTTTTAATTGATGAAAAGGTTATGGAAAAAGAATTTGTCTACAGCGGCGGAGGATCAGATCATTCATTACTCAAAATTAGTCCAATAGAAATCCAACGTATAAATCAAGGAAGAATAATTCAAATAAGAAAAGTTAACGTTTAAACTTCTCAACCGTCTTCTTTAATTCAGCACGTTCTGCATCAGAAGGTTTAGGCAAAGATTCTGTCAACTTCCAATATTTCCCCGCATTCAATATTCATTCTACTTGTCAGCACCTAATCATTTAAATCTCTTTCTCTTCAAAATTAATTACTCAAAAAAGAAATTTTATTTTTTAGATTTTATATCATACACCAGATTTATACAAAAGATAATAGTTAACACTACCAACATCCAGTGTACAAGGTTGAGATGATAATATAAGCCACTAATCTTATTATTATACAGCTGAATCGCCCTTGTTACTTCTTTTTCTTGTTCTGAATAAGCAGGATTCCCATCTAAATTTGCAAGCTCTGGATAATTATTGCAAAATAACCCCTCTACCTGATCTATTAAATCCGCATTACAACCACTACTACCAAAAAAACCGCCCGTTTTTATATGTTTTTCGTACCTACCGGGATAGCTAGTATCTTCCATGGTTAACCAATACAACCATATGGACCAACTAAACATAAGAGCTAAAATTACAACAGAACCGATTTTTATTACTTTTTTTGTATTAATTATTCATCACACCTTTTAATAAATTACTTTCTCAATTAAGAACTATATAAAATTACTGGTGAGGCATCTTTTTTGCAACGCGAATAAACACTGCAGAAAGCGCATGATACTTCTTTAACGCTGATTTCAAATCTCTTTGTAAATTACCCGAAACAACACCCATCATCACCTCATTAAAAGAAATCGGTTTAACTGCCTCAGTCAAGAACTTTCTTCCTTCAAGACGAACTAAGGTTAATTTTGATTTATGCGTTTCTGTACGCGTCATCGCAACAAACTTAATCTGCATTTTTACTTTATCAATTGTTGTATACTCAAACGAATCTTCGACCTTCGCCTTTGACCTCTTTGTTAAACGCTTAATGTGTCCAGGAGGAATTTCAAAACCAGTTAACACGGTTGTTCCTTGATTATTTTTTACATCAACAACATTAAATGTCACAGACATATTCTGTTTTTTTGCATCATGCGTTAACGTCATTAAATTTACAGAAATTGTTTTACCAAGAACACGATCAGCCTCAGCGACATATGTCTCACCCAACACTGCATCATTAAATTCATGAGGGGCAACAAGCGTAATCCACTTCTTCTTTAATTTCAACTTCTTGATCGGTTCTGCAACTGGCGTCTGTGGCTGCTCTTGAACTGTTGTCTCTACCATTCTTAAAACGTGAAAATTTGGGCTTTTAATAAAGGTTTCTATTGAACCCTCTCTTCAGCCATCACTCCTTCTAGCGCTAATAGCTGCTGTTTTAAGCTTTCCTCAGCGTCTATCGCAATATCAAACAAGACAACCCCTTCCTTCACTATTACATCTTTTCCTTTTAATCTCTGAACAACGCCTTCTAAATCCCTATTCTGCAACGAACCAACAACCACCCTCTTTCCGTTAACTACAGAAAAAAAGAAAAATACCATCTTAGAAGGAGGGAAAAAGAATAATCCATTCTTTACAAAACGCACTATCCTCCTTTCTGAAACGTCCACGTCTACATCCACAATAATCACCTGCTCTTTTTCAACACACTTTCCCGCCGCTGCCTGTAACTGCAACCACTGCAATGAAGCGCATAACTTTCTCCTCGAATTAACAAACACTTCCCACACCCGATGTTTCAACACCTGCGGAGAAAGACAACACCCTAACGCCAACGAAGGAACACCCGCATCGATACACTCCTTTATTAACAAATTCCATGCAACTACATCTCTAAACATCCCCTCTTCCTTCATTACAAAACTAGACGTAAACTCAACTGGAGCAATCACTTTCAATCGCTCAAACAACACCTTCCTTTCCTCACCAGACACATCCAAAAACGTTCTAAACACCTGCTCATCCTTAATGGGAATATTGCATTCACGCAAGAACGAAAAACAATTATCCTCCTGCCCAGAAAGATTTGGTAAAAACGGATCAAGAGATAACTCCAACAATTTATGCAACGGAACAGTACTTAACCCCACATTCAATCCAACACCTTCAGTAAGATCTATTTTCAATTCAGCTGGAAATGGTTTCTTTGCATACACACACGCTAATGCATACAACCCACTACATTCTCTTTCTTTCCCAAACGAACGTGCAAGATCAAACATTATAGCAGGATCATTAATTACAATGAACTTTTTCTCAACATCAACCACATTCATTTTTCCAATAAACAACATCACCTCAGCAGGATCAGTTTTTAAATCGTCATAAGAACCAGTAAAAAACGTCAATGAAAATGTTTTTTCTAACGATTGAAATAAACGAACCAGCATAGCTGCAGCAATCACTGCCTCGCCAGCTGGCTCCACTACCACTTTTACTCTTGACGAAAGATTCGTCCTAACAAACGATTCTACTTCCATCCTTAACTAGCTAACAATTTAGCCTGCTCAGGATCATACGTCCATCCTTTCGGTAATACACCACTTCGCTGATAATACTTACTCAGCCTTCTAATCTTTGACACTGTCAACATCAGTCCTCTTCTACTAGCCATATCTTTCTTATTCACTTCAATATGTTTAAGCAAATAATTTTGTTTCTTAATTAAAAAGGATAAGTCTTCAGGCAACTCTGGAGCCTGCTTTGCATCCTTTAAGATCTTTACAATTCTCTTCCCAGTTACTTTTTGTACATCCGGAATACCATAACTATCTCTAAGGACAATTCCAATCTTACTTGAATGATTCCCTGCTCTTCCTAACTTCAATACTAACTGTTCAACTTCCTCCGCAGCATACGATAACCACGGCTGCTGTTTTGTACTTAACGGTTTTTTAGAAGCAGATCTTCCACGCTTCCTAGAATGCATTCGTGCCATTTGTTTTTCTCCTGATCTAAGCGAGCTTTCACCAACTTAGTCTGGAATTGAGAATAATGGATGTTTTATAAAGATTCCTAAGGAAATTAAGTTCTTGTTCTCACAATTTGTTTTGCAATATAACTCGCTAGAGCGGCTAATTGATTTTTTCCAAGGTCTATTTGGGGTAATGGAGGATTATGGTTTGCTAACTCACGATTAATATCAATTATAGCACTCTCTAACTCGCTATACATCCCCTCCTCTTGCTCCTTTAATCCACTCACTGGCTGAAACGTCGTCTCTGCCCCAATTCTTCGCACTGCCCACTCATAATAACCAGCAGCACTTGATTCTAATCTTTCTATCAACGTACCGTCAGTATCCACTTGGGCCAGATTTTTATACAATTCGAGAGCATCCATAACGAGAAGAAAAGCCAAAATTCTTATAAATGCTCCGTTTAATCGTCATCATCTAAAATATGATATTCAAATAATGCCTCCACTAAACAAAGCGCCCAATCCCCAATTGCTCTTCTATCCCTCACTCTCAATGTCTCAGGATCAAATGTATAAATACCTCCAATCGGAATCTGATCTTTAACAATCGACTTTGTAAATAAATAACGATTGAAAATAACTACATCAGAAATTAACGCATTATGCACAATTGTCCTTAATTCATCAACCTCAGCCAAATCTCTCCCTAATTGCATTCGTGATGAAGCAGAATCTCCCCTCTTTTTTAATTTACCTTGATCCGCAACAACTCTAAAATAATCTGCACACTTGTTAATCAACGTATGAAGCAACTTCATTCCATCCCGATCCCCCTTTTGGTTCAACAGGGTAGCAATCTCATTATATCTTGCAAAAGCCTCTTTGGATGCAGCACTGGACATATACCCTTTTTTCAAGGTAAGATCTATATAAAAGTAGCCCCGGGCAGATTTGAACTGCCGTCATAGGATCCAGAGTCATATTTTCTTTAACCAAGAAATAGAATGCCATCCACTAATTTGAAATCAGGATCTCCTGTAACAAAGACCGCTCCAACACTTTTTGCAGTTTGAAAATGAATCGCATCCGCTAAACTTACGTTCTTCTCAATCTCTCTTAACTCTTTTTTTAATTTCCCCGCTTCAACAGCGATACTCTGATGCAGAGGAATAATCTTCGCCTTACCCTGAATAAATTCTAAAAATGGTTCAAATTCGCGATTCTCTCTTGCATACTTATCTGAAAGCTCAGCTAACGCAATAACCGAAGTGACAATTTCATCTTTTTCTAACATCTCTTTTACACGCAGCCCTTTCTTTGTACCGTCGAAATATTCCGCCCAAGCATAACTATCAAACGCATACTTAGAGCTTATTGAAATTCAACTCATCCCTCTTACTAAACTTAAGCGGTCTTTTCTTTGTACTGCCAAACATATCTTTAACCTGAACCCCATTACTAAGAAGACTTTGAATAATTTGATCATAACTGCTCCCTTTTACTTTTATCTTTAAATTATCTAACATCTGCTTCGTTGTTTCCTTAACCTGAATTGTTGTTACCATAACTCTAACTATAGCTATAGTTATATAAATAGTTTTCTAAACATCTTATTTCAAATTAATCCTTACTATCTCAAAACCAAGAATTGAAAACAGCGAAGCAACAATAACCCACCCAAAAATCAACCATGATTGAAGACTCCTTGCACTAAGAATTGGTGCTGTAAAAAACCAACTAACAATTATCACACCAAGCAATAAGACAATACCCATAACTAAACCCAAAACCTTTTTTACATCCATATCTTGATTTTAAAATCCGTTCTTATTAAATCTATCTCTAAATCAGTAAAAAAAATAGCCCCGGGCAGATTTGAACTGCCGTCATAGGATTGCTCCAACTTACATCCAGAGTCCCATTTAAGGAATAAACTCTTTTTAGAGCTTACTTATCCTTGGCCGCTAGACGACGGGGCTTTAGCAAAAAGAAAACAAGAAGTAGATTTAAACTTAACGTCTTTGATCGAATTCTCCACCAACAAAATTAAATGCAAATGCCTTCAATTCTTCTCGTTCTGTAGGAAGAAGAACTCCATTTCCAAATCTACTATTAATTTTAATTACTGCCTTTTCCATTTCAGCCAGACTCGCTTCCAATTGAGAACTAAAATAATCCCGACTTGCAGCTGAACTTTTATCGATCAATCCTTCACACGCAACGATCCCGTGAGAATAACGACTTAAACCCGCTAACAAATCATATCCCTTTTGATCACCATTTACTTCAGCTAAAAGAGAAATATAGATTTTATCCATCATTTCTTAGAAAAACCCTTTCTTTTAAAATTATCTCTTTACCTTTTCAATATTCTCTACACACATCCAAGCACATGCATTTCCAAAACCAGTCTTATCTATTTCAAATGGAGTTATTCGTTCTGGATTCTTTAAAAAAACTAGAATACAATGTCTTTTATCTTTTGTCCACTCAAAGGCTGTTTCAGAATTATGGAAATTAATTAAAGAACCATATTTATTTAGAATTTCTTTTAGTTGAACTTCATTATAATATTCAAATTGTAAGACCTTCTCAACATCCGCTTTTATTGTAACAGGCTCCCCACTATTCTTAAAATAAACAACATCATTTCCTTTAATCCTATTCCAAGGTGCAGTCTTCACCTTATACCACCTAGACTCAATCTTCTTTTGACCAGCAAGGATTTTATTAATTACGTTCCAGGATTTCTTTACAATCGCAATGTGATCCATTCTATGAAAGATGGCTTCATTACATTTAAATAATGCCTTTTCCAGTCCAAAATTATGAAAACGTTCACTATTCTCCTTTCAGCCCTTCTCCTTGGTGCATTGGCAGGAGCAGGAACAACTTTTCTTCTTAATCAACAAAGCGAAGAAGATGCAATTAAAGAATTTTACACTATTGAAAACGCAGTCCATGTCAGCCCCCACGGCATTAGAAAAGCAATGGACAAAGGAACCTCAGAATACCTTCTTGTCGATTTACGAAGTCAGCAAGAATACGAAAAAGAACATATCATTAGCGCAGTGAACATTCCTGCTTACAAAGATCCAGATACTTCAGCATATGGAGACGTTGACCGAATTGTCTCTTCCTTTAAACAAATAAAAGAGCAGAATCCTACCAAGAAAATTGTTGTATATTGTTATAGCATTCCCTGCATGACTGGAAGAAAAGTAGGAAAAATGCTTGCAGAAGAAGACATATACGTTAAACATTTAGGCATTGGATGGAACGAATGGAAGTACTACTGGACACTCTGGAATCACGAACACGAATGGAATCTCACAAAAGCAGAAGATTACATCGTTACAGGAAGTGAACCTGGAACCCCCAAAAAATCTAACAGTACTGCCTGCGCAATCAATAATGAATTTGGATGCTAATTATTTAATATAAAATAGCCCCTCCAGCTTTATAACTAAAAGTTATTTATTAGGCTTTTTTGAAACCTTATAACGTAATTGTATAATATTTGATGTTATTTTTTTGGTATCAATTAGTTTGAGTTTAGTTTCAAAGTCGGCTTCAGTAAAAAGCTTAATTCCTTTACCTAGGACTATTGGTTCAATGTTAAGTATAATCTCATCAATGAGTTCTGTCTTCATAAACTCACTATTAATCTTTCCACCTCCTGAGAGGATTACATTATTAAATCCCAATAATTTAGCTTTCATAATAGCCTTGCTTGGTGAACTTTCTATATATGTTCCAGATTTTAGTTTTAGTTTAGTATTACTTGAAACTACAATAATATTAGTTCCATCTAGATCTTTAACATATTTATCTCCCCAACTCATGACTTTTTCATAGGTTACCCTTCCCCATATTAAACAACCAGATTCTTTTAATAAGTTACAAAAAGTCTTCCAATTTTCTTCAGAAAGAAAGTCCTCTTCATAGTTTTCTCTAGCAATAATGCCGTTGGGAGTTGTTGCCATAAACAATGTAACTTTCATGGGCTTACTAGTCAATTCAGGTATAAAAAGTTTCCTTTTTAGGTCTTATATCTATCCTATAAAAATGGTAGCCCCGCCAGGATTTGAACCGCCATCATAAGATCCAGAGTCATATTTTCTTTAACCGAGAAATAGAATGCCATCCACTAATTTTAAATCAGGATCTCCTGTAACAAAGACCGCTCCAACACTTTTTGCAGTTTGAAAATGAATCTCATCCGCTAAACTAACATCACTACTGTAACTTAACAAGTTTTCTTTTTAATAAAGAATCAACTAAACCCACCATCCACACGTCAACTGCGGTACGATCCGTAAATAAAGATCCTGTTTGAGGATAGATTCCGTCTGGCAACTTACTCTTAAGCGAAGGCTCTTTTCGAATCCTCAAATTTATTTCTTCTATTGAATGGAGAATCGCATTATGAAACGCTCTTCTTGCTCCATCCATACCCGACATGGCTTTTAGAAACTTCTCTTCTCCCATAATCAACTCTTTATCTCTAAAACCTTCAATACGTCTAATTACCGAAACATATCCAACACCTAGATCAATTAGTTTTTTTATTTCTTTTACAATTTCAGGAAATTCCTTAACCTCATCATTCACTAAAGAATACTTCTCAAAAGCCGTTTCCCCAGACATACTACCTTCAGTCCAAGACCAATATAAAAAGATAGCCCCGGGCAGATTTGAACTCGGCTATTTACCATCTGCCGTCAATGGCTTTCTTTAGGAAAGCAATACTGCCTACCAAAGGCCATCATCCTTGGCCACTAGACGACGGGGCTATAACTAAAGAAACTAAACTATGCTTCTTAAGCTTTTCTTTACGATTTGAACTGCGAAAGACTTTTAAAAGATAAATCCTTGATAGAATAATGTTTAAACCCCTCGAAAAAATTTCAAAAAAATCCCTTTGGAAAATTTTAGCAGTAATCATTCTTTCAGACGGAACGTTAGATAAAGGTAAGAAATACTTTAGACTCGTCACTTCTAGAGAAAATAGTTGTCAACACGATCTCTTCAAACAGTTATGCCTACTTTTGTTAAATCAATCTCCAAATCAATGCAATACCCAATTTAAATCAGGATTTACTGGAAAAATAAAAGATTATTTTCAATCCACTCTTTCTTCAATAAATGCAGCAGAAAAATTACTTACTTTGAGCCCGAGCTATAAAACGACATGCGGCCCAATGAGTAAGGAAGAATATCTTTCTTGTCCTCAACCTTCCGCGAAATTTCTCTTCAAAGAAAAAGAAGAGATTAAGTGGTTAGCTTTGCAAACTTGGTTTGATTTTGATGGTTCTATAACTCCGACCTTTAGATTAAAAAATAAAAGAGATAAACGTAAAAATAAAACCTATCACTATTACCAAGTCCAATTTGAATGTGAGATCAGAATTTCAGAAACTAACCCCCATTTAGTAGAAGATCTAAGACAACTCTGTCTCCAACTAGGACTACAAGCTTATTTGAAAAGAAAGAAAAACTGGAGTGGCATAGACGGAATAGGTTTCTCTAAACTGGCTCATACTAAAGCCTTCATTGAACGTGGACCGCTTACCGACGTAACAATCTCTAAAAAGAGCAATAGATTCTTTGGAGTTACAAAGAAGAAAATTTGTCTAATCGTCAAGGACATTATTGACGACCCCTCAATTAAAAAATCAAAATATTTTAAGGATTTAGAATCGGCCAAAGAATACCATCAAAAAATGAATAGATACTTACTTGAGAAAGCCCATTCTCCTTAATTTCTCTAAAAACAAGCTTATTTAACACTTAAGAAGCCAGTCTACCTATGCCTATCAAAAAATGTGCAGGAGCACTCATCTTTAATAATGAATATAAACTCTTTCTTATGACCTCTCCAAAATGGCAGGGCTGGCTTATCCCTGGTGGAAAAATTGAAGATAAAGAAACGCCTGAAGAAGCACTTAAACGAGAGATAAAAGAAGAACTAAACATTGACCTTAAAAATATTACTTTTATTGAAGAACATTTTAAACAAGCAAGTTCCGACTTCTATGATCCAACCGTTACTTTCCATTTCTTCAGTTATGTTGCTCAAGCTGTACAAACAACCATTACCCCCAATAAAGAAATCACTACTTACAACTGGTTTTCAATCGAAGAAGCATTAAACTTGCCACTTGTTGATTCAACAAAAGCATTAATCCTTACTTATAGAAAATTAAAATCTTAAAGCAAACATCTTGATAATTCCTAACTTAAACCCTTTCCAACCAACGCCCTTAATTTCAATATCTTTATTTTTCATTGCTGCTTTCAAATAAACTTTCTTATCTTGCGCAACTTTAACTTCACTAATCACTTTTTCTTTTACAAACGCTTGAATTGTAGGACGTTCAGCACGACCAGCTTCAGCAGCAACAACAACACTATTTTCTACTTTAATTGTGTAATAAGAGAGAGAACCGTCTTCATGGATCAATTGAGCTTCAACAACTTCATTCTTTAATAATGACTTTAAAGGAGCATCTAATCTTTTTCCCTCTAATACACTTAACTCAGCTTCAATATCTGCAGTTCCTTCAGCATGAGCAAATACACTAACAGAACCTAGAATCAATATCAGTAAAAGTAATGCGCTCTTTTTCATAAAAATAGTAATTGGGTTGGTTCTATATAAACTTTGTGCAATCAGGATTCTAACTTATTTTTTTAGCATTGCCTGCTGTAATTCTACCTTAAAACTCTCTAATGCAACTAAGAGTTCCTCAAAAACGAGCAAACGAGATTTATACTGTTCTTCAAGATCTTTAGCACTTAACTTAAATCCTTCTTCCACTTTATCGCCCGGAGGAAGACCTGCTAAAAACCGATTTATCGATTTTATATTCTCTTCGTTACGCACATAATCTGCTACAAACTCTTTCATGTGGGGCAACTCTTCAAGGAACACCTCATCCACCGTAAAAAGAAAATTGCCTGTAGAAAGACTTCTTTTCGCTTCAACTTTTAAGAGTTCAATTAAAGGCTTCTTTAAAAACTTTTTTCTCAATTCGTTACTCTCACTCAACTTCTCTACTTTTCTAAAAAAGGAATTCCCTCTAAACGAATATGTCCTCAGCTTTAACTCTGAAATACCCCACAATACCTCTGCAGAAAACCCTGCGTAGATGCTTTTACTGCCCGGTTTTACTATCTTGATGATTTCTGCTTTCTCTAGAGACCCAGTTACGGATACAGAATTAAGATTATTATACAGATCTCTTGCTGCAGTCTCATTCCCATCGATGCGTTCAAGAGTTAGAATTGGCTTATCCTCACCACCAAAGATTTTACTTAAAATTCCCATGATCCTCTTCTAACACACTCTCCTAATTAAATCTTTCCTTCTGCAAATTAATTCAAAAACAAACGATCACAAATAACGTAAGCAAGTGATCCGTAGAAGAACGCTCTTTCAAATTCAACATGAATCGCAGTTACATAGAAAAACGCTTCTTTTAACTGAATTGACCAGACAGAATATTCCGAATATTGTGCAGGATTGAAACTTCCATCCTTCTTTAAATAATTCACTAACCCAATAAATGAGCCAGGTTTTAATACCAATTCTGGAAAACTTTTCGGAATGGGAAACGTTTCAACAAGACGGTCTGTAAGCCTATCACCCGCCTCAGCTTCCCTTCCGTTTATATCTTCCCCTTAACTCAACTATTTCAAAACGGTTAATAATTTCTTTACCTTCTTTTGCATTCTTTTGATAACTTTCAAGAACTGCTTTAAATGAAGAATCAAAATGTTTCCAATGTTTACTTTCTAATGCTTGTTTAAGTAAATGAAGATCAACTGCTTTATGCTCAGGATGACTATCTATAAAACTTAATCCAAAATCAATGAAAAATAATTTTTCTTTTGTTAAGATCATATTTGAGGTTGTCAAATCACCATGAATAATATCCGCATTATGCAACAGCGCTACATTCTTTCCAATCTCTTTACAGACGTTTATTCTCTTTTTTTCATCCAGTGTATCTAAGATTTCTGCAACTTTCTTTCCTTCAATTAATTCCATTATAATTGTAGTATCTGTCTCTGAAGAAGCATCTGAGGGCCAAGGAGCAGGAATAATCTGAGATGCTTTTCTTAACATTGAAAATTCTCTTCTAAAACGATACTTTTTTAGTTTTTCATCGATTTCTTTAAGACGATACTCCTTAGAACATCTTTTTTTAGCAATATACTTTTTTCCATCAACAATAAATAAATAAATCTTCGCTTCAGCACCCTGCGCAATTAATTTCATCTCTTCCCCATCTTTCCCTGTAACTTTTTAAACATTTTTTCAGGAGCATCACCCTTCATCATCTTCATTAATTTTTTACTCTGCCTATATTGTTTTAATAATTCTCTCACTTCCTGAACGGTTGTGCCTGAACCTTTTGCAATTCTTTCAATACGATTACTGTCTAAAACCTCAGGATCTTCTAATTCTTTTTTAGTGCAAGATTGGAGGATAAACCTCCACTTTTTTAATTTCTCTTCCTGACCCGCTAACATCTCTTTTGGAATCTTTACATTACCCATTCCAGGAATTAAATCAATTAACTTGGATAAAGAACCCATTTTTGACATTGATTCCATCTGTTCGTAGAGATCAATGAAATTGAATTCGCCCTTGACTAACTTTTCTTTTAAATCTTCAGCCTTTTCTTCAGTCATCGCTTCCTTTGCTTTCTCTAATAATAATTCTAAATCACCCATTCCTAACAAACGAGAAACAAAGCCAGTTGGATTAAACGGTTCAAGATCGTCCACCTTTTCTCCAACACCAATAAAGACCATGGGAGAGGACGCAGCAGCACACGCAGTTAACGCACCACCTGCTTTAGCTGTCCCTTCCATCTTTGTCGCAATGACACCCGTAATATTACAGGATTTGTGGAACTGTTCAGCTTGCTTTTGTGCAGCCTGACCCAGATCAGCAGCAATGACAAGTAATCTTTCTTCAGGTTTAATTACTTCATTCAAGGTTTCAATTTCTTTAATTAACTCAGTGTCTAATGCATGACGACCTGCAGTATCAATAATGATCAAATCAAATTCGTTTAATTCTTTTTCAAATGATTTGTAGATTTTAACAGGATCTTTTTCCTTTTTATTGATGAATGAAACAATATTCTGTTGCCTTGCTAATTGTTCCAGCTGATCCATCGCAGCAGGACGATAAACATCAAGACCAAGAACAGCAACTTTTAAACTTCTTTTTGAATAATACTTTGCCAATTTTCCAATCGTGGTGGTTTTACCAACACCTAAGAGACCAACCATCATAATTCTAAATGGTTTTTTCTTAATCTCAATTTTATGCCCTTCACCACCCAAAAATTTGACTAACTCCTCATAGACTACTTTGACAATGTATTCTCTTTGGGACAAGCCTGCAGGAGGTTTTTCTTTTAATGCTCTTTCTTTAATTGATTTTGTTAACTCAAATACTAACTTCACATTAACATCAGCACCCAGCAACGCTCTTTGGATGTCTTTAACTAATTCATCAATGAGCTTTTCATCAACAAACATAGCTCTAGCTATCTTACTTAATGTTCCTTTCAATGACTCACTAAGTTTGTCTAAAACCATAGTATTAGGCTAGTCAGAATGTTTATAACAGTTATGTTGAATAGTAATTGTTCAGGATCCTGAAGTTGGCTTCAGGATTTCTTGAAGTCCTGTGAGGATGTTTTTGTTTTGTAGTTTTAAGGTTTGGATGATTGAGAAGAGGGTTGCTGTTGTTTGTGCTCCTTGTTCG
>JBAZPJ010000019.1:0-13944 GCA_041648255.1 Candidatus Nanoarchaeia archaeon | reverse complement strand
TGGTACTCAGTATCATAACGCAAGTAAAGGCGTTGAACTTGTTGCAAGAAAAAATACTGTCGAGTTGGATGCGTATGTTCTTCAGGATGCAAAGAAAGTGAAGTATTTGTTAGTTGTTGCTGGTGCTGGGGGAAAAGAGATTGCTCTTACGTCGCTAGCTGAGTTTAGAGACGGAAATAAATATGTTGTTCCTGCATTTAATCAATTACTTACGTACAATCCTGCTCAAACTAAAATCGATCGGACGCCATTGACTCCTGAAATACGAGCAAGATACGATAAGAGTCTTGTAGGGTGTCTTACCCGATCATTAACTCCGTCATATGTTGCATTAGATGATGGTACGCGTGCAGAAACTGCAGTGAGACCGTTTGAAGAATGGGAAGGGGATAATGGAAAGACGGAGCCTCCAGTGTTGAAGCGTCCAGGTGTAACTGATACACGTCATCTTCGTGTTATTCGTGGTGATGCATGTAATAGTCAAGTAAGTGATGAAGCGCAGTTTCTTTTAGATGGATTATTTACTCAGAACGCTGCTATTTCTTATCAAGAGACGAGAAGAGCGGATAAATTGCCTAACGATCCTGACGCTGCACGTGCAAAGTACAGTGTAAATGTGAAAGGTGGAAAAGTAAAGGTATTTATTTCAGAAAATGGATTTTCAGGATATGCTGCGCAGAATATTGCTGCTGGTTGGATAGTAAAGCCGTTAGAGATGAAGTGTGGTAGTGGTATTCCAGATGGGTGTTATGAAATTACAATGGTTGCAAAAGAGTTGAAAGCTAAATAAAAGGGTGAAAGGAGAAACAACAATGGCAGATGAAAAAAAATCAGGATTATTTCAGGATGATGCATTTTTAGATGAAAGACCGACTAAAGTAATCAGGGAAGCAGAAAGTTCAGAAGGCCCAACAAGACCATTAGGTAATAATGAAACATTATTAGTAAGAGAAAGAGGGGAAGTACCTCCATCCAGGGCTCCAACTGAACGTGGAGAGCCAGTACCAGCATATGGGGCGCCTGTGCCTCAGCCGGAGCCGAGTGAGTTTGAAGTAGAATATCCGACGTTATGGGGTGCGGGTGTTTTTGCAGACATGAGTGAGAGATATGATGTTGAAACGCAGACGTATTTAGCTAGAGATTGCGGACGAGCACTTAGAGCAGCTGAATCGCTTGCTTTAGGTGGAGATGAAAGAAATCTTGAAGTGATGATTGGGAATGTGTTTGAAGAAAGTCTAGATACGAAAGCAACAAGGGAGAAGCTTGAAAAAGCAGATAGGGATTATTTTACCCTTGAAAATCAGTTTCACGATTACAGGGGGAAGGCGGAGAAGATGATACCTGCTAAGCAGGGTGTTAGTGGGTATATCAGTGCAGGTTTAGTTGGTGTAGCACTTACTCTTGCAGGAGTGATGGGTGTGGAGTCCTATAACCAAAGTGAATCTAAACCTCAAGCACCAGTGATTGTTGAGCAAATTGCAACAGAACCGGTTGCAGTGGTTGCAGTAGTAGAGGATAAACCTTCGCCAGTTCCTCAAGACTATACAATTGCTCCTGAATCTTGTTTTAAAATAAGTATGAATGGAGTAAGAGAAGTCTTGACTGATTTAGTAAATGTTGGTCCAGAGTATGCTCCATTTGGAAGAGAGTCAGTGCGAGGTAATTATTCTGTAGAAAATGGAAAGCCGTCTAGCGGTCAGGCAGATGTTGATTTGTATAGTGCACTTGCACATGGCACAGATGTGAGGGGTAGTGTTAATGCTGCTCTTGGAAAGACAAAACTTCCGAGTCAGTGTGCGAAAGAAATTGGAAATGGAACGGTAACGTTTACCTATGATCCTGAAACAAATGCCATCATTGCGTATCAATTGCCGTGAAGGCTTTTTTATTTTTTTTGGAGATTAAATGAAACGATCAAGACCTCTTGAAGTATTATTGGCGTTAGCAGTAACTGTTTCTGGATGTAAAAAGGAGAGTCTGATTTCTCCGCAGATTCCTTCTGAAGAAATAGGGGATAATCCACTTAATCGAGCAGTAGGATTATCTGGCGGATCACAAACAAGCACGCTTACGTCTGTTCTTGATGCTGGAATAAGCGAAGCAGATAGTGGTGTTGAACATGCTGATAGTGGAAGTTTAGATGGTAGTGTGAGTGGAGTAGATGCGGAAGAAAGGCGTGACGGAAGTATTCCAGAAGTAGCGTATGAAGCTGCGTTGCGTGTACCATTGGCTTCAGATAAGAAGTATCATCTTACTGCGAATGGGTTTGTGACTGCGAGAGGGAAAAAGGGGTATGCTGTGGTAAGTCCTGCTAATGGATTAGTTATTACGAGTAGTGAGCGGATTGTTGGTGTTGATTATGGGTTTGAGGGTGATCAAAATTTTCTTCCTCTTCCCTATGCTGAAAGGGAAATTAGGTTATCTAGTCTTGAAGAAGCAACAAAGGAGCAATCTGTTTCAGAAAGGAGAGGTGATGTTCTTGTTATTGGGGAAACAGTCTCTATTCCATATCTAGTAAGGGTAAGATTGCAGCGGGGAGAGAGAGGATATGCAAATTATCAAACAACAGTAGAGTGGTTGTATGTGTATGTTTCATCCCATCCGTTTAACGATGCGAAAGTTCAGATAGAGGGTCAGGTACATCCTAAAGTTGCAGTTCCAGAATCAACACCGTTTTCTAGTTTTCTGAAGTAGTCGTGACAGGATGTTGTAGAAAGATTTAAATAGAAAGGGATCACTGCAGTGTAATAACAAATAGGGGTGCGGGAGAACTACAATGAACACACTTAATCTTGATCAAATTATTTCTAATGCTAAGCGAGGCGTTGCTGCGTTAACTGCTGCTACATTAATTTCATCTACTGCTTATGCTGCTGATCCTGCTTCTTATAAAAATCAGATTACAAAAGGTGTGGATGGTAAATGTCTTATTGTTCCTGCTGGTGCTGCTGCTGTAACATTCGTGCAGAAGAAGGATACTGATTCTCAAGCATTAAAAGATGCTGCTGCTGCCGGGTATGATAAAGTTCCTAATAAGTATAAAACAAAGAATAATCTTCCTCCTGAAAATAGAGAGATGAAACAAGTTAAACCGGGTGACTTGGAGAAAGTATGTAGATATGAGAGTAATAATCTTGTGATTGGAAGTAGAGTTGCTGCTAGAGCTCCGCCAGTAGCTGCAAATCCATTTGAATCAAGATATGATCTCGTTGTTAAGAATACAGAAGATCAAGAAGTAAGTACTTCTTCTGTTGCAGGATATCATAATCCAAAGAAAGGGGGAATGATTGTACCTCAAGGAAGAGTGTATCTCTTAAGTCCTCGTGAAGGAACAATTGAAGGAATGACTGCACATTGGGGAGCGCAAGAGGATAAAGAAGTTGTTAAAGCAGAAGAAGCAGGAAAGATGTATAAACTTTTAGCAGGTAAGTCTGGTGTGTTAGAACTAGATTATAAAATTGGGGGAGCGCAAGAAAAGCTTGTTGTACATGTTACTCCTGCAAGTCCAGGTGCTCTTGAAGCGAAAGCAGAGGCGAAGACGTCAACAGCATCTTCAGGAAAGATTAAAGGATTTGGTAATGCCGAGCTAAATGGTCTTCCAGTAAGTGATGATTTTGGAAGTGGTCGTAAATATAATGGCGGAGCTTTTGATGGAATCCTTTTAGGAGGAGCTCGTTTTGGAAATGGTGTAGAACTTGCAGGCTTTTTTAGATACGCTCATAGTGTTGAAACTCCTTCAAAAGGAAACAACCCTACAATTATAACTCCGGGCGGACTAACGCGCGAAATAACTGATGTGAGTGCTATAGAAAATCTCTACAGTGGTGGAGTTGTTTTAAGAGTACCGTTCGAAAATGAGGCAAGTATAAGAGCGACTCTTGCTGGAATGGCAAATAATCAATCCATTACCTATAATGGAACGAATGCTGATATCAAGATGAGTAGATTATGGGCTGGTGTAGAAGGTCGTATCCCTCTTCCGCTTACAGAAAACGTACGATTAACAGGTGTTGTAAATGGTGCAATTGAAGCAAATTGGGGAAGCGTCTCAGCTGTTGGACAACGATCTGATGTTCCAGGAACAACCAACATGTATGGGAATGTAGGTATTGCTATTGAAAGCGCAAATCCAGTACGTACTTCAACAAATGGGGTAAGTTATCGATTCGAAGCATTAATTGGTATTAATGGAATTAATCCATTCGGCTTAGAAGCTCGACAAGTGGGTAACTTCAGTCCACAAGTGCTTGTTGGATACAATGCTCTTCTTGCAGGAGCAGAAGCTGAATTAAGATTTAATCAAAATACGCGTGTAGGTATTTTAGCTGGAGGAAGACTTCCTCTTATGTGGGATGTTCCTGTAATGTTATTGGGAAGATACACCTTTGAAAACACGACTCCTGACCAAGGACCATACACAGAAAATAGAAATGTCCACATGTTTGGTTTAACATTAGGAATTGGGGATACAGATCCTCAGCGCATTACTCGTTTAGAAAGAGAAGGCGGAGTGTCCGGTAAACGATGAATCTAAAAATAACGCTTAGAGAAGGTCTTGTTGCAGCTGTACTTGGTTACAGCGCTCTTTTTTCTTCATCTGCAAATGCTGATCCTGCGAGTGAATGTAAAAGCGGAAATGCTGAGTATGTAAGAAAAACATTACAGATTCCAACGCATGCTAGTCGTTTTAAAGCATCTCCACTATACGGCGAGTATGTGTATAATGAAGGGGATAAAGCTAAGTTAAAAGTGTTAAATGGATTGCTCCAGGGTGATGCGGTTAAGCAGATTGAACGTTTAAAGAAGGGTGGATATAAAGTTAATCTCACTGCGGTTGAGCCGAGTCCCATAGCAATTGAAAGTATATTGAAGTACGCTGATCTTATCGGGGCTGAAACTGGTGTTGGAAAAAAGGATTGTGTTGTAACACATCAAGAATTAGATGTTGCTCAGGATAGAATTGTATATCTTCTCCTCTTGAAGAAAAAATAGAAATCTTCTTTAAGTTCCTTTTTTTAATTAATGGATGCTTGTTGAACTGATTAGTCTTCTAGGGTTGATTATTGGGGTTATTATTGCTCGTTCTGCGAAGGAGGAGTTTCTTTCTGGAAAGAAGTATTTTATGCTATTTAGAGCAATACTCTTACTTGCATTAATTGGGGTAGTACTTTCAAATTTTTCTATAATTCCTTTTCTAGTTGGTTTACTTGTTGGTTGTATTGTAAGAAAGGAGTATCTTTATTTCGGCTTATTGAATCCTTCTTCAGCAGTTTCTTCGTTAATTTTTATCTACGGGTTTCCGTATGGGACATTAAAATATGACAGAAAGTTTTCTATTTTATTAGACATTATCTTATTTTCAATAGGTCTTCTTATTAATTTCATTACAAATCTCTCTTATTCATTCATCGCAGGTGGTTTAACATCAGTTTTATTAATCTTCCTTCTTAAGTCAAAGCATGTTAGTCATCATTGGGATGGGATTAAGAAAAGACGATCTGTCAGTCAGAGCTCTAAGCCTGTTAAAAAGAGCAGATAAAATTTACCTAGAGTCATACACTTCAATTGTAGATGGTGCGACAGAATTTTTAAAAGAACAAACAAACAAACAAATTATTCTTGCAGATCGAACGATGGTTGAATCAAATCCAGTATTCATTGAAGAAGCTAAAAATCAGTTAATTGCATTAGTGATTCTTGGTGATGTGTTTGCTGCAACAACGCATAGTGATCTATTTTTAAGAGCAAAGAAAGAACAGATTGAAGTAGAAATTTGTCATGCTTCTTCTATTCTGACTGCTGTTGCTGATACGGGGTTAAGTTTGTACAAGTTTGGTAAGACTGGTTCTATTCCATTCCCTGATGAGAGGTGGCTGAATGAAACACCCTATAACGTATTAGAAGAAAATAAAGATAGCCATACATTGTTTCTATTGGATTTAAATCTAAAAGAAAAGAAGTTTATGAAAGGGACAGAAGCGATCGAAATCTTATTGGCTATTGAAAAAGAGAAGAAGAAAGGATTATTTAAAGAAAACAAGTTAGTTATTTTGTGTGCGGGTCTGACAACAGAAAAGCAAGAAATGTATTACGGGGAAGCAAGCAAAGTTAAAGAAGTTAAATGTGATACTCTTCCGCAATGTCTGATTGTGCCAACGAAATTGCATTTTATGGAAGAAGAGATGCTTACTGTTGTTGCAGAGAAGGTTCTGTGAGGAGTGTTGTTGTTTTGGTCACGCCACGAATGCGTTCAATGTTTTTAATAGTTTTTTCTCGTAGTTCAATGACGTTTTCTGCATTGACGCGTGCGATTAAGTGGTAGGGCCCGATGACTTGATGAACGTTTTCTACTTCTTCAAATCTTGTTAAGACTTGTCCGACTACAACAGGATTTGTGTTATCTGTGGTTATTAAAACATAGGCGGTTATCATGGTTTGAGTAGGGCGTTTGGGAGGGAAATGATTTCTCCGTTTGGTGTTTTTATTTTTGTTTCTATGAAGCCAACAGAGAGTACTGTTCCTGTTGTTCCATGGATATGAATGGTGCTTCCTGTTTTTATGTGTTGTGTTCTTGTTAAGGTGTACCGAGCAAATAGATTAGGGAGGAGGTTCTTAAATGAAAGTAAAGTAAAGATTAGGGTAAGGATGAGTAATGCGATTAAAATCCAAACGAGTGTTGTTCTTGTTAATCCGATGCGAGTAAGTGCTGCAAGTAAGGTTAATGTGTATAGGAGGTTTCTGACAAGTGATGCTAAAACCGAATCTAATTTTAAGTTGAATTCTTTTTCAAACCTGTGGGTTAAGTTCATTGATTTAAATGTTTTTTTTGTAATGTTTCCTAAGGTTGTTCCAATCACCCATCCAAAAACGAGGATCAAGAATGCGGATACGAGGTTGACTGTTGTAAGTGAATAAGCCATAAAAGTTTTTAGATGGTGGAGCTTAAAAAGTTATCTTCTTCTAAAAATAATGAGTTGTCGTTGACCTGCTTCTTTTTCTGGGATAGGCATTTTGTAACCGTATTCTGCTTCTCCTTTTCCAATATCCAGTCCAGCTTGTCGGAGGCAAGAAATGTAATTATCAAGCGGTGTGGTATTGTTAGGATTGTCTTCAATATAAAAGATTCTAGTATAACATTCATTTTGTTGAAGTTGTTGGAGGAGTGCTGCTTGTTCTCTTGTTGTTCCCTCATGCATGGCTCTAACCTCATCATCAAGAGAAAATTTGTGTTCTTGTAATGGTTTCCAGGTGGTGGTTGCTGAAGGCATAAAAAAGGAGAGAAGAAGGGTTATTTAAAGATTATTTTTGACTAACATATACTCGGTATCCGGAGCCTTTAGAGATTTCTTTGACATGGCCAAAGATTTCTTGCATTTTTTTGGATAGTTCTTTTCCGCCTTTATTGTGTCTGGCTACAACTTGGAGTGTTCCTTTTTTTTCTAGATGGTCTTTGCTGTCGATAATTAGTTGAAAGCATAATTTCTTTCCTGCAGTTTGTGGGGGATTAAGTAAAATTGTATTAAAGGTATCTTTTATTTTTTCAAATCCATTGCTTTGAATTAATGTTCCGTTTAGGTTGTGTAATCTCAGGTTTTTATTGGTAAGCAAGAGTGCTCGTTCGTTAATATCTGAAAATGTTACGTCGATACTTGGTTCTAGTAGTTTCAAACTTACTCCGATAATTCCATAGCCGCATCCTAAATCTAACACCTTCCAGTTTTTTTCGAGTAAACAAGTATCTATAAGTAATCTTGTTCCTCGATCTATTTTTTTAAAAGAAAATAACCCGCTTCCGGTGATGAAGCTGATTTCTTTATTTCTTAAAATAGCAACATGATTATAGAAGGTTAAGGTTGATGTTGGTTTTTCGGTAAAGTAGTGTTCGGTCATAAGAGAGTTTAAATAAGTAGTTTTTAAAAAAGTATCTAAATGGAATTAAAGAGCAATGTTTTCAATAAAAGTGAGTTCTTCTGTCGCATTTTCTTTCCATGCTGTTCCGAGAGGATAAGGGGAATTGATATCCTACGCTAATTGAAGTTAATCTAGCTTATTAAGGTTAGGAGAAATGTTAAATTGATCATGAAATTATTCTTTTACTATTTTCCAAATAAGTACATAACCCAAAATCATGCTAATAAGTACGAAGAGCATGGGGATCTTCTGACTTTTAAGATAATCGCTCGCAAAGCCATAAAGAATTGGTCCGACGAAGACTGCTGCTTCAGAGGCAATAGAGTAGAATCCAAATTGGAAGCCCGACTCATAAGGTTCAATTTTAGTTGAATATTGTGCACGAAGATAGGATTGACTATTGCCGATGGCCAAAGCGCCAAAAAGAATGACGAAGATTAGACCGATAAATCCAACATTTGTAATAAGTAAAATTATTGAAATACACCAACATAAAATGGAGATGCCGAGTAGTTTAAGGGGGTTATACTTTTTTGCTAAAATGCCTCCATACCATGTTGTGGGAAATGCAATGAGTTGAACAAGTAAGATAATAATTCCGATTTTGAGATTGGAAAAGCCTTGTTCTTTAGAAAGATAAATAGTAAAAAAGAGAAGAATGACGGTTATTCCTTCACTGATTAACCAGTATCCGGTTAAGAGTAAAAGTTTCTGCTTTTTTGTCAGGAGAGAATTTTTTTTAAGAGGTGCTGGTTGATTCAGATGAACGTCTTTGAGACCGCGTAAAGAATAAACTGAAAAAATTAAATAGAAAAAAGCAGTGCTTAAAAATACGAGTGGATGATAATCATTTCCTGTTAATTTTTGTAAGAGAATAACAAGGATGAGTGCAATAATTCCTCCAAGGTATCCAAATCCCCATGCAAAACCGCTGTAATGGTAGGATTCTTTACCTCTTGTAAGGTGGGGTAAAATAGAATCCGAGAGGGATAGAGTGAGTATATATGCGCTTTGGGTAAAAATGTAAAGATAGTAAACAAGGCTTACAGCAGATGTTATGCTTAATGCAACAAGTACCATTCCAAAGAAGGAAACGTAGATGGACCATTTGAATGCTTTAAACTTGTTATGGGTGTCAGAGTATTTTCCAATGATAAGAGCAGCAATGACTCCGAGTACTGTTGCGATTGCATTCGCTACGCCCCATGCACCGAGTGAATATCCATTTTTTATTAAAATTGTTGAGAAAAAGAGGGGTAATAAAAAAGAGGCATAGGTTAAGATGTAACTGGAATTTGCAAAATCGTAAAACGCCCAGCGCCAAACACTTTTAGGAATACTCATTTAATCAAGGACTAATCCTGTTCTGATAAAGCTTTCGTTCTATTATTACAAAACATATATTCCTCCTTCATAAATCCTAGTATTCCCAATAGTAATCTTATCTACCTTACAAAAGATATCTACATGGTATTTTTGATAAACTTTCTTGCTTATTTTTTTGCGGTACATTGCGTGTTTTAATCCTAAGGAAAAGTGTGCTCCTGCGAAGCGTTCAAAGCAGGTTGGTTCTGTAATTCTTTTATCAAATCCTAAAGCTCTATTTAATCCAAATCCAATTTCTCTGATTTGTACTTTGTCTCCTTCTTCGCTTTTAATTTGAGTTAATATTTCTTCAAAGGCTGCTGGCCCTGTGTGGGAAATAACACATCCGTCTTTAATGGTGACGATAAATGGTTCGCACCAGCCGGTTCGATGATCCGTTGTAGGAAAGGCAAATACAACAATTGATCCATTAATTTTATCCAGTTCTTTTGCTTCTGTAAAGATTTCTCCGATGGGGAATCCAGATGATGCTGTTGCTTGGTTGCTGAAGTCTCCAGTATTTTTTATTGGTCGTTCATAAGCAGAGTCAATAACAAGTGTTAATCCATTTCCAGATTCATAGGTAATTAATTTATTGTGAGTTAGGAGGTTTTCTATTTTTTCACACATGGTTAAGTAGTAGGGAGTATCATACTGTAAAGAGTTAAGATAGGTTTGTTTTTCTTCTTCTTTATTAAAGGATAATCGTGAATGTTCAATCACTTGGTGTCCATGTTGGAAGAGGTCTGCGCGTAAGCGATGTTTTGTCATGCGGAAAGAACTGCTTTGTACGAGGATGACTAAAGACTTTGGAGGTAATGTTTCAAATATTTTTAAAATTTCTTCTTCAGTGTGTTCGTTAAAATTGATTGCATTGTGTGAATAATCTTTAATTACGTTTTTATATTCCTCTGAAAGTTGTTTTGCTAAGTCACATTGTTCGTCATACACTAGAAGGACGAAGGTGTTTGTATTTACTTTAAAGTTTTTTGTAAGAATATTCTGTAAATGGGTGTGTAATTGATTATTCATAGAGAAAGAAAAGAAGAATATATTTAAAAAATGGATGAATTACAATTTTGTGTCTGTAATTTTTTGTTCCAAGCTTCCTGTTTCTAAATCTAAAAGGATTGTTCCAAAACTCACTTTGGATGGTCTTGAGCTATGGGCAATAGCGCTTGCGTATTCATCATGAATGTTGGCTGTTGTTAGTTCTGTTATGGGAAGTTCAAAGGCTTGTCCATCGCAAATACGGAGTAAGCCTCCTTCTTCTTGATGAGTTGTTAAGGCGTAAGCTCTTCCCGGTGTTAAAGGATAACTGGAAAAATGCTGTACTGCTTTAATGCTATGTAGATCTCTTTTGCTCATTGCAAAGGCGACGGTTTGGCCGTCTGTAACTGCGCTGATGCGGGGAGAATAATAGACTCGTTCTCCTTCTTCAATGCGATAGTAACTGGATAAATCTTCTAGTTCTGCAGTATGGGTGTCTGGAAGTGTTGGTCTTCCAAATGCTTCTGCAAGGACGCTGACAAGGCTCATGTATCTTCCTTCTTGTCGTGATTTTGCTAATGCCGAGAGGATTGGTTCGGTGTGTCTGCCATTGCCTCCGACAATATATTCATTGAATCGTTTTAAGACAGGATAGCTGCGTAAGTCTGTAACATTTCTTCCTGTAACAACGTGTTTTGCATGAATGCTTGTGCTGACAGTGAGGTGTTCATAGGTGTCTGCGTCGGGATTGTTGCTTGTTCCGTAGCTGATAAAAGGATTTCCTTGAGGGGTTTGTCCAACAATAAGTAATTGTGCTGATCGATCTCTGCTGATTGCTGAGTCAAGATAATGTGTTCGTGGTGCGAGTTGTGTTAGTTTCATATAAAAGGAGAAAGTGAATGCTTCACTTAAAGCTGCTGTCAATGGTGTATAAAGGGTATATGGGAATGGGAAGGTTTTAAAATTCCACACTTCTTGTTTCTTGTATGCCAACAAATGCAGGTCCTGAATTCGCAGCGGCGCAGGAAGGATATCAAAAAGCAAAGACGACTGAAGAGAAGATTAAATCTTTAGAAAAGATGTATTCTCTCGCTCCTAAGCACAAATCATCGGAAGGACTCTTACAAGAAATTAAACAAAAACTTTCTAAATTGCGCGAGCGAGTTGATAAAGAAAGATCCAAAAAATCTGGCGGTTTTAGTTATAGTATTAAGAAAGAAGGTGCGGCTCAAGTTGTACTTGTTGGACTAGCTAATTCTGGTAAATCCTGGATTTTAAGAAAGTTTACAAATGCGAAGCCGGAGGTTGCGGATTATGAATTTACAACAAAGGTTCCTGAAGTGGGTGTGATGGATTATGAGGGGGTGAATATTCAGCTTATTGAGTTGCCTGCATTTTTTCCTGGCTATGCGGAGTCGGAACGTGGTCCTACTTTTTTAGGGATTGCGAGAGCTGCTGATTTGGTGGTGATTGTGATTGATGGGACGAAGCATTGTGAGTATGATTTAGCGTTGGTGAAGGGAGAGTTTGAACGTTCGTTTATGAAATTAGCTTCTATTAAAAATAAAGATGAAGATTCGAAGCCGTGTTTAGTCGTAGTAAATAAAGCGATTAAATCGTTTAAGAGTCCGTTTCCAGTATGCTGGGTGGATGATCTCAAGACCGCAATTTGGACGAAGTTGGAATTGATTTGGGTAAGAACGAAGTTGCCGGGGAAGAAAGCAGATTGGCCTCCAATTTCTCTTGAGATCGGTTCGACGGTAAAAGATTTAGCAGGGTATGTGCATAAAGATTTTATTGAGAGATTTAGATTTGCACGTATTTGGGGAAAGAGTGTGAAGCATAATGCAGCAACAGTTGGTCTTGATCATGTATTGGGTGAGGGGGATATTGTTGAGTTGCATCTGAAGTAAGCATAGTTTTAAAAGTTTTTAGGAGTAACCGGGTCTATGAAAATCTATGTTGCACATTCGAAAGAAATAGCTTATATGGACGAGTTGTATGGTCCGTTAGAGAGATCTGATTTAGCAAGAGAGCACGAATTTATTTTTCCTCATAAGGAGGGAAAAGTTCCATTTGAGTCTAAAGTGTTGTTCGAGAGTGGGTTATGTAAACTTGTCTTAGCTGAGGTTTCTCGTTCAGCCACAGGATTAGGAATTGAATTAGGGTGGGCGGACTTGTTACACATTCCGATTGTCTGTGTCTATCGGTCTGGTTCAAAAATTGGTGGTTCTCTCAAAGTTGTTTCCAAAGATTTTATTGAATATGAATCAAGTGAAGATTTAGTTAAAAAAGTGCAGTCGTATCTTAAGGGTTGTTCCAAATAAATAGAACTTGCATAATCTACCACCAAAAACCTTAAAAGCAAGGCTAAGACTTATTCAACTTAATGATAAAGGGGATTAAATCGTTCTTCGGTTTCATTTCTAAGATGTTTAAGGGCAAGAAGCATATTAAGTTAGGGATTTATGGGCCGCCGAATGCTGGTAAAAGTAGTATTGCGAATATGGTGGTGAAGGATTGGCTTGGTGAAGAGATGTCTACAGTTTCTCCTATTCCTCATGAGACGAGAGAAGTTGTTGTGAAAGAAAAGATTCATATGAAAAAGAAAGGGAAAGAGATTACGTTTAATCTTGTGGATACTCCGGGTATTGCGACGAGAATTGATTATGAGGATTTTTTAAAGTTTAAGATGTCTGCGAAAGACGCGAAAGAGAGAGCGAAAGAAGCAACGAAAGGTGTTATTGAATCGATTAAATGGCTTGATGATATGGATTGTGTTCTTGTTGTTCTTGATTCTACTCAAAACCCTTATAACCAAGTAAATATCACGATCATTGGAAACTTGGCAGCAAGAGATATTCCTGTATTAATTGTAGGTAATAAGATTGATTTAAAGAAGTCGGATGTGAAGAGGATTGAAGCTGCATTCCCTCAGTATCCAGTGATTGGTATTTCTGCCGAGAAGAGAATAAACGTGGAAGCGTTCTACGAGGAGATTTTTAAACTCGTGAGATAACCATGTTAACACTGCAATTTATTCCCCATCATGAGATTTCTGGTCTAGATATGAATGGGAAGATTCAGAAAATCCTTAAATCTGTAAAAGAAGATAAGATTATACTTATTGAAGGGAGATTACATGCCCAGGAAGAGTCAGAATTAATTAGAAGAACGATGGAAGTGATTGATAAGAAGTTTAAGGGGATTGAGATTTGTACTGTTGATTATCAGCCGAGGAATATGCTGCTTTCTGAAAAGATTAAAAAGACGTTAGCTAATTTGTTATTAAATAAGAATTCTGGAATGACGATTATTGGTCCGGCTACTGTGGTGAAGGAGATTAAGAAAGATCCGAATAAAGTTGAATTGTTCACGCTTGAGAAGCGGGGAAAGCGATAGTTTTATTGAAAACGAGTAGTAGATCAACGAAATCTTAATATAGGTTCTTATCATTCTAAAGGTAAGTTGGTGATGATTAAAAATTGCGAATTTTGTAAGGGGATCATAGAAACGAAAAAGAAAGATAAACGTTTCTGTAATCCAATTTGTCAGAGAAGAGCGTATAATCAACTTGAGAATGTAAAGGAACAAAATAGGCTCCATACGAGGGAGTATAGAAGAACTCATCCTGAATGGAAGGAGAGACATAGAATTCTACAATTAACGAGACATCGA
>JBAZPJ010000018.1:0-13963 GCA_041648255.1 Candidatus Nanoarchaeia archaeon | reverse complement strand
TGCCAAGAAAAATATTTTATCGGAATCCCCACTCCGCAGCCATCAGGCGGAGGAGGCTCGCCTCAGAAGGCGAGACCCTTCAGGGTTGGGGAGCGTCAATTTAAACTTTACTCTCATCCCTTTTGAGAAACCAATAATTGTTTTAGGACTTCCAGTATCAACAATGAATCGACTTTCAAATTTTTCTTTTCCAATTTCTAAAACCATCCTTTCATTAAGATAATTGAGATTCTTCTCCCTCATCCACGTTTTTAGTTTAATTTTCATTTTACTTAAAAAAAGGTGTATAAATAATAATCTCTCCTTTAGGAGGAATCCAATCAACTAATGCTTCCCCCTGATTTATCCTCTTTCTCTCCAACTCTTTTTCTATATCCCCATATTTTTTGCCTGAAGCAACAATCTTTTTATTATATACTGCAATAAAACTCCCTGCATACTCTTTATTTATTCGTTCTCCATTCTCCTGCAACCAATCAATATCCCTTCCAGCCTGCTTCAAAAGCTCCAACGTTGTTTTCATATGCTATCTTTACTTTTAGAATTAATAAACTTTCGCATAAAATATCCGGAAAAATCACGAATCATCCACAACATTTTTAACCTCTCTCTTCTTTCCCGTTTCTATGGCTGCATGTGAACTCTGCGGAAAAGACACCTTTCTCCTTAACGTTCATGTAGAAAACGTACTCATGCACGTTTGCCAGAAATGTAGTACGTACGGAACAGTCTTAAAAGAAACCACTAAAAAAATAATCAAACCAGAACGAGAAGAAATTATCGAAGATGTTATTGACACCTACGCACTCACTATTAAACAAAAAAGAGAACACTTAGGAATCAGTCAACAAGAACTCGCAACAAAAATTGGAGAAAAAGAATCCACACTCGCAAAAATAGAACAAGGACATCTTCCTCCCTCCTTTGAAACAGCACGCAAACTAGAAAAAATACTCAGCATTCAACTTATTACACGTATCGTAAATGAACCTACAGCTACTAAACAATTATCATCAACACTCACATTAGGAGATTTAATCAAGAAAAAATAATGCTTACCAAAAAACAGCTCCAAATAACATTAAGCAACTTACAACCACTTTCATCACTGAATTCCTCTTTAGAGCAATACCAATTAGAAGGAAACTTAGCAGCAGAAATCTTATGGCATGCACTTATTAATGAAGATATTGAAGGAAAAGTAATTGCAGATTTAGGATGTGGTAATGGGATTTTGGGAATAGCTGCACTCTCTTTAGGAGCAAAAAACGTTTACTTCTTAGACATCGATAAAAAAGCAATAACTATCGCAAAAGAAAACGCTCTTGGAAAAGGAATCTACTTGAATGAAGACGTAAGTAAATTTAATGTTAAGGTAGATACTGTTTTAATGAATCCTCCTTTCGGCGTCCAACAACGCAAAGCAGACAAACCCTTCCTAGAAAAAGCAATGTACTGCGCAAACGTCATTTATTCCTTACATAAAATAGAATCGAAGAACTTTATCGCTCAACTTGCAAAAGAACACAACTACACTGTTGAACGAATCATTCCAACCTCTTTTGATATAAAAAAAACTTATTCTTTCCATAAAAAGAAGAAGCACAGGGTAGAGATTGGCATCTGGATTCTAAGGCTCAGTAGAAAGTAGATTAAATACCCATTTGAGCGGAGTACCTTGTTTTACTAAAGAATTTCATTTTCCATCTAAAAAGAGTCTTGAAGACGTTTTCAAAGAAAGAATCAGTTCCACGAAACGTTTAACTTTCTACAGAGCCGGATTCTAAGAAAGATTTAAATAGAAGTTTGGGAAAAACAACTCTATCAAAAAAAGAGTGAACCAATGAACAAGAATCTATTACTACTCAGTCTCTGTTTTCTCCTTTTAACTTCTACTGTCGTTTTTGCACAACCACCACAAACATGCTCAAGCAACGCTCAATGTAACTCTCAACAATACTGCGATACGAGAGATGGAACTCCAGGATTCTGCAATAGTTGCATTCAATGCCAAGAAGGATCAAGAAAATGTAATACTTTCGATGAAGTAAGAACTTCTATTCAAGAATGTACTCAAATCCGTTCTAATTGTAAAGGATGGACTATAACCTCTGCTGCTTGTATTGATGGAACTCCTGGAGATACAGCAACTACCAAGTGCGTTGATACATCCACTGGTTATGATTGCATTCCTACTACCTGTTCTTCTAATGCACAATGCCAACAGTCGTTTGGACAAATGAATTTCTGCAGGAACCAAGCATGCCAAACGATTGATTGTAGTAGAGATCCTTCAGACTGTCCAAGCGGTTCAGTATGTGCAGAAGACACAAGAGGATTTGATTACTGCCAACGAACTCCTCCTTGTAATCAAGGACAAACTTGCCCTCAAGGCTGGATTTGTAATGGAAATAGTTGTCAGCCAACTCTTCCTTCCCCGCCTGCAACTCCAAGCCAAGATAACAATGGTCTTATTCCAGGACAAGAATTTCCTCCTGCAACGATGAATCCTGATGCTGAAGAAACAACAATTTCTGGTACCGCCCCTTCACAAACTAATAATCCTGTCGCTTCAGGAGCAAAACCTAGAACTTCTTTAGGCGGTACTGTAGATACTGTCTCAACAACAGATCTTTGTGCTGACGCAAAAACAAGAATTCTTAAAGTTTCAGATATCACTGGCGGACAAGCAGCACTCTATACTGATCCAACTTACACTGCCTGCATTCCCTTTGCTTATACTGGAACTGAATCTGCAGCATCACTTCATACTTGCGGATTTTATATCGGCGGAATATTTATTTCAACAGAATCAGGTATAGCAGATGTAGCCGCTCGTGCAGCTGGTATTGATGGGAATTTAGTTTTAAAACTTTCAGATGTTACAAACGCACATGCAGCTGGACCTGGTCAATCAACTTCTTTCGCAACAAACGTTTGTTATTCTCCTCTCAAAAATTGTCAGACAGTTTCAGGAACGTGCCCAACAGGAAAAAGACCAATCTTTTACCTCTCAGATAGCACTAATGCACATATCTCCCCACTCACTCTCTACTCTCCTTTTGGCACAACGAGCAAAACAGTCTGCTGCGAAATTGTTGCTGGAAGCGGAACTGTACCCCCACCTATTCTTACCCCTGTCTGTGGAAATGGAGTCAGAGAAGGAATCGAACAATGTGATGATGGAAATCTTGCTAATGGAGATATCTGTTCATCAACCTGCACAATCAGTGGTCTTACTATTATTCCTGCAGCACCAGGAAGAGCCTGCGGCCCTAGTAGCCCTTGCGTAAATGGAGTTCAATGCACGAACGGCATTTGCGGCGGAGTTACTTCTCCTTGCACAACTGATGCACAATGCGCACCGGAATTAGGATGTAGAGGAACAACTGGAAACATGCGATGCACAACTCTTCGCCGTGGCGGAGAAGCTTGCGATCCTGCTCAACCACAAGTTTGTCCAAATAATAGATGCGAAAACCCAGATGCATTCAATACGAATGATCGTTCCTATAGCTGTAGTGTTGAACGCGGACAACGATGTGCTCAGTCTCCAGTCATCCCCACTAGCCCATCAGTTATCGGCGGCAGCTTAACAGTTGCTCCTTCCTACACTTGCGGAACTTATACTACCTTAGGAGTAACTCACTCACTTTACTGTGGAACAGATAACACTTGCGGTGGTGGTCAAGCACGCTGTACGCGTAATGAACAATGTTCTTCTAACAGTTGTGTAAACAATAGATGCACCACCCCCCCTGAACCACGCGCACCCTGCAGCGAAGGATCAAGCTGTACTGGCGGATCACTTTGTATGCTTAACAATGGACGAAGAGAATGTCCTGCTTTGGAAGATGGTAAAGGACCCTGTACTAAAAATGAACACTGCTTAAACAATCTCTGCGATACTACCACTCAAACTTGTATCGGTAAAAAAGAAAATGGAAATCCCTGCACCAGCAACACTGAATGCAGAAGCAATAAATGCTTTGAAGGAACATGCCAAACAAGTACAACGGCTGCAACTGGCGGAAACGTTGGTAATTCTTGCAGTACAACAAGACCATGTTTAACTGGAATACCCTGCGCGGATGGACTTTGTGGGGGAAGAGGAGCAACATGCACTTTAGATACGCAATGTGCATCAGGCACCTGTGTTGGCGGAAGCTGCACTGCTCCTTCACGAACAAGACGACCTGGAGATAGTTGCACCACAACTTCATTTTGCATTACCGGGGTAGACTGCTTCGAAGGAACATGCGGAAAAGTTGGAGCACGTTGTACTGAAAATAATCAATGTAATTCAGGATTATGTGAAGGAACTGCTGGATCAAAAACGTGCAGAAGCAGCAGGGGAGATGGTGGCAGTTCAGGAACTTGCTTTGATATAAATGATGAAGATCGCGATGGATACACCTGCAATGACCGCTGTTCAGGTACTGATCCAGAAGAAACTGTTAATTCAGAAGGATGTAATGAAGGACAACGAAGAAGAGGATTACCCTCCTGCTCACAAGTCGGCGGATTACTCTGCGGATTAAACGAACGATGTGTTGGTGTAGATGGATGCGGAGATTTAACCGACACTGTAGAATTAGGATGTCATAAATCGAGAGGATCAAATCCAATCTCTTGCGAATCAAGTATTGGAAATCCATTAAGCGGAGGACAGATTACTGTCAGCAAAGGTATTTGTGAAGATGAAGACCAAGATGGAACAGGAACAAGAATTATTCAAATAGGCAGTCTTTCAGTTAGCGATCTTGGATCACTTGGAGGTGTAGGAAGTCTTATTCCAGAATGTGCAACACAATCCTGTCCTGTAGAACAATTTGGAAGCAATGCAATCAGAGTCTCTGCACCATGTACTCTTATCCCGCTCAATGAGCAAACACCGGTTCCCTTCTTCACCGTTGCATCACTTAGCTTAGGACTCTTCGCAATTGCAGGATATTATATTTACAAAAAAAGAAAACAGTAACTTTAAATAAAAACATCAGGTAAAAACACCAATGCGAAAAAAGAGAACATCCTTTAAACAATTACTCTTTCCCCTCTTCTTTTTTATCTTAGTGGCAGTCTTTGTTCAATCGCAAGAAGGAGGAATATTTAAACCTGGAGAATTAACAACAGACTGCACACCCTGCACCCAAGGAGACAGCAACGATTGCGATAATTTGGACATCTTAAAAACTTGCGTCTATGATGACAGCAGCTGTCCAACTCCAGGATACTATCTTTCTCAATCAACCTGTTCCTTTGGACAATCTTGTTCTGAGGGACAATGTAGGTATCGTCTTCGTTATAACACTGAATGTATTGATGAATGCGAATCCGCTAATTCAAAAGAATGCGTTGGTGTTGTAAATGGATATAGAGTCTGCGGACAATTCGATGCAGACGGATGCTTAGACTGGAGTACTCCCCCTGCACCCTGCCAAACGGGATTAACCTGCATTGATGGAAATTGCGCAACAAATGTTTGCACTACTGACCCTGACTGCGGTTCAGCACGATACTGTTCACCGGGCGGTCTTTGCAGATACAAAAAACCAAATGGACAAGAATGTTCTAGATCAACAGAATGCACTACTAGTTATTGTAATCCAACAACAGGCACATGCAGACCTCAACCTGCTGAAACCTGTACAACCGACGCTCAATGTGCAAGTAATCTCTGTGACACAACCACTACCACCTGCATTGTTACTAAAAAAGCAAACGGCGGAACCTGCACACGAGCAGCAGAATGCACAAGCAATACCTGCACCGCAGGAACCTGTCAAGTCAGCTCTTCTACCTGTACAAAAGATGGGGATTGTGGTGCTACCTGCGGCGGAACTTCCTACTGCAATCAAGGAACCTGCACACCACGAAAGGCAATCGGTCAAGACTGCACAACAAATCATCAGTGTATTAGAGAAGACAGCTGTATCAATGGAAGATGCAATGCTTTAAGCGCAACAAATCTTCGTTATGAAGAATCATGCAGTGTTAACGAAGAATGCTCTTCCGGGAATTGCATCGGTTGTGTCTGTCAAGGAATTACCTGCGAAACTTCTACAGATTGTACTACTCCAGAAGAAACATGCGACATTGTTACAAAAACATGTACACCTCTTAGATCTGCAGATACTGATGGTGATGGACTTTTGAATGGTAATGATCCTGATGTTGATGGTGATGGACTTTTGAATGGTAATGATCCTGATACTGATGGTGATGGACTTTTGAATGGTAATGATCCTGATACTGATGGTGATGGACTTTTGAATGGTAATGATCCTGATACTGATGGTGATGGACTTTTGAATGGTAATGATCCTGATGTTGATGGTAATCCGCCCATCCCTCCTGTAGATTTGCCTTTAGGACAAAACAGACCTGCAGATACTGATCAGGATGGTGTGCCTGATGACGTAGAAATCGCACGAGGGACCGACCCTAATAATATAAATTCTTATCCGCAACTAATTAATCCGGATCTTGATCTTAATAGATTAAACGCAGAACTCTGCCCTTTACCCCTTGATGATAATATAAGAGATCGAGATAATGTATTTTGTGATCTTTGTCCAGATTTAGTTGGAACTCCTGAAACGAACGGATGTCCCCTGATTACTTTAGCTGACGGAACAACAACTGGAATTGTACCAAGTCTTTTCGAAGGAACAAACGGATACGACCTGGACAGCTGTCTTGGACTCGGCGGATTCACCTGCAGCACTGAAACATCCTGCACAGAAGGAGGCGGAACAGTATTAGGATTTGCTAAAGACCAAGCCTGCTGCGTTTCAACAACTCCCGCTACACCTGCTGCTTGCAGCGAATCAATCTTCAGTCCAACATTAAGCACAACAACAACTCTCCTTCGATCAGGATGCACTGACCCAGACGGAGATGGAACAGGAACACAAACCATTACTGTAAATGGACTTCCTGCAACAGCCACGGACGTAGCTTCTTTAGGGGGGGCAGCAAGCATCATCCCAGAATGCGGAACACAAACCTGCACTCAACGAGGAACAACAAATGTCTGGGATACTAGCTGCACAATCCTCCCTCCAGGCGGAAATAAAGTAGCAGTACCGTTCTTTGGTTTCTTATCTGTCTTTATGAGTGTTATTTTCCTATCTGCGTTTTACCTAACTCGTAAACGAAAGCTTTAAAATAGTTCACCCTCTCCCGATCCCATGGAATTAAAAACTCTTAAAGAAGAAAAAAACACACTTGAGCTAGAATTTATTGGAGAAGGACACACACTCTGCAATCTCTTAAGAAAAGAATTATGGAACAATGATCAAATAGAAACTGCAAGCTATACTATTAAACATCCCACCGCAGCGCCAGTCTTTATCATCACAGCGAAATCTGGAAAACCAAGAAAACACTTACAAGAAGCAATAACTACCTTAAAGAAAAAAACGAAAGAACTAAAAACGTCCATACAAAAACTTTAACATTAAATAGAAAAAGTAAACATTAATTTTAACTAATTCGCTTTTATCTATCCCTTTAACCAAAGCTATTTAAACCTCATCATACAGAATCACTTTAGAAAAAAAGATGGGACGCACAAATTATTCTCTTCTCGCTCTCCTCTTCTTCATTTTTCTTTTTGGTATCTTTCTCGTTTTAAAACCAAGCATTACCGGCCACGCAGTCTCTTTTACCACCGAACCAGCAACAGGACAAGTGACAGAACAGCCTTTACAAGGCAACTTTACCTTAACACTTGGAGACGCAACAGATTATTCTCCAACAACATTATTGGAAATCCGATTAATTAACGAAACACTCCCCGTTGTTCAAAACATTACTCCTTTAACAAGCGTTCCAGGATTAAGCACACAACCAGCAACATATACTTTAAGTTTGAATACATTTAATCTTAGACCAGCACAACCTGGAACATACTCACTCATTATTAATATTACAAGCAATGGACAGAACATTCAAACAGCAACTCAATCTATTACTGTCGCTGGATTCGCAGATGTTCTTGTCGCTACAGGCATTGATCTTGCTCAACTAACACCGGATAGAATTCAATTCCAAAACAATGATACTATCGCCTGCGCAATCCAAGCACCAAAGCTAGGCACATTCCAACTTTCCTTTTACAAACCAGGAGACCAACTTAACTCACCATTTAGAACATTTGCCACCAATGAACTCAGCTGCTTACCTGACTCACCAGATTTTTGTTATGTCAATTTAACAATTACAGAAACAGTCAAAGGACAATGGGCGTGTTTAGCAAAAAATACCTATGAAGGAAAAACCGTCAGCAAACTCGCACGAAACTCTCTAGAAATGATTAACAGCCCTCCACGATCAACATTACCCGCTTCGCTTTTACTTTCAAATGCATCACTCACTCTTGATCTTGCTCCTTACTTTATTGATCTAGATAATGACCCTATCACCTATCAAGCAAGCGGAACAACAATCGCATCGGCAAATGTTTCAGGAACCGTATTAACAATTTCTAATCCGACTTCAGCAATTGGAAACGATACACTCAATCTTCTCGCATTCGACGGATTTGATACTGCAGAAATTAATATCTCTCTTTCCTTAGAAGGAACTGGAATAGCACCTCTCCCTGAAGAACCACTACCTCTCCCTGAAGAACCAATCACTCCAGCACCAACACCAGAACCACTGAATACTGCAACAGCAGATCAACAACCCAACCTCGCTGACGCAAACCTTCCAAAGATTACTACAGAAAAAACAGGATTACAACCCTTACAAATCCTACTCTTCTCCTTCGGAGGATTAATTTTACTCGGAGGAATTGGATTCGCAATCTATCAATTAAAAAAGAAAAAAAATCCCTTAGAACAACTAACACCTGCACAGCCCCAAACACTAGAACAACAACTTAATCAAACTCCTCAACAACCAGTTCAAACAAGTCAACCTGTTTCAAATCCAACACCAGTTCAATCTCCATCAGAACCTCCTGTCCAAAATGTTACCTCACAAACACAACAAGAAGCAATCCAGTCAGAACAAGCAGCACAATCCGCCCCTCTAGAAAATCAACCATCAGCAGCATATCTTCAAGCAAAAACATTCGCACAACAAAAAAAGAATCAAGGATTCACAAAAGAACAAATCAAACAAGCACTACTCGCAAAAAAATGGAAAGAAGAAACACTCGAACAAATGTTCACAGAATTAAACATTATTTAACTCATTAAAAAAATACATCAAGGACTACACATTACAAAAAACAGAACGCAACATTTATAAATAAGCTTCAAGAGAATTCTCTAAAAGAGGAATGATGGATAAAAAAATACAATTAAGCATTTACGGAATTCTCGCAGTCCTCTTCATCGCAACATCACTCTTTATCACAGCACCAGTCAATACAATTAGTGCAGGAACAATTACTGGCGCACAAACATTTGATCTTTCTTCAGACAATCTCCTTACAGGAAGAGTTACTCAAGCAGACGGTTCTACAACTCCAAGTTCCGATGCTCGCTTATCTGCGAATGCACGAAGCAGATATCTTAACACGCTCCCTGCAGAAATTAAAGATAAAGTCACTAATAGGAAACAAGGCGTTACTCACACTATTGGAGAAGTACAAGGATTGCCTGAGGCACTCACTCTTCTCAACGAACGCATTACTACCTTAGAAACCACTGTTGAAGCGTTGAAAGCAACTGTTGAAGCGCTGACTTCAGTCCCTGTTAATACTATTGCTCCTACTTTTACAACTATTGCTCCTACTGCAGCAACTTTTACAACTATTGCTCCTCCTAACGTTATCGTTTGTAAAGAACCGAATTTAGGATCACCCTGCCGTAATATTTATGATCAGATTGATAATGTCGGTTCGGACTGGAATGATCAAATCTCTTCAATTAAAGTAACACCTGGATTTGTCGCAACATTCTGTAATGATGAAAATGCTGGTGGCTATTGTTTCACTGTTGACGAAAATCATCCTGCTACTACAGGATATACTCTCTATAACTCCCCTGGCGCAGGAGACAATCAAAATAATATTATTACTTCGATTTACTATGAAGCACTTCCTCCACCAGGAAGCATTAAACTTTGCAGCGGTTATAAATATCTCGGACAATGTGATGAATATTCCCCCACCTCTAATCCACAGGGTGCTGCAGCAGGCTTAATTAATGTTCGCGGAGATGTTTATAGCTCCGTACTACTCGGAGCAGGAACACGAGTTAAACTTTGTCCGGATTATTCAGGTAATGTTAACTTTAGAGCAAATCTGTGCGTGCTTTACACTGCTTCCAGCCCCCATCTTCTGAACGGGAATCTTGATGATAAGATTGATTCCATTCAATTCTTATCTTCAACAACACCTGCAGGATCAACACTTCGTACAAACGGTCAATCTTGTAATGAAAATCCAACAACCTGCCGATCTAAATATTGTCCTTTGAGTACAGGTACTGAACCAACACAAAAATGCGCAGCATGCACTAGCCCTACTCAATGCAGATCGATGTATGGACCGGGCGGACAGTCTACCTGCACTAACGGCATTTGCTCCGCTTAATTTTCACTTTTTAATCTATTTTCCACAAATTATATAACCTCCTTAAACTTTTTATTTTTATGACTTTCAAAGAAACATTAAGAAAAATCTGGAACTTCATCTGGCACGAAGACAGCGTCGCTTCTTGGGCAGTCAATGTTATTTTAGCATTTATTCTAGTTAAATTTATTCTCTATCCTGGATTAGGATTTCTCTTAGGAACAAGCCTTCCTGTTGTCGCAGTTGTTTCAGGAAGCATGGAACATGATGGAAGCTTTAACGATTGGTGGAACGAACAAGAAAAATATTATACACCACTTGCAATTACTAAAGAAACATTTTTGAATTATCCTTTACACAACGGATTTAACAAAGGAGACTTAATTATCTTAACAGGACCCAAAAAACTCAAAGAAGGAGATGTGATTGTATTCAAAGGAACACCAAGCGACCCCATCATCCACCGCTTAGTAAAAATAAATAATGACGGCACGTACCAAACAAAAGGAGATCACAATACTGCATCACGCTATGATGAAGTTAACATCCGAACAGAATATTTACTTGGAAAAGCAGTCTTACGCATTCCCTACTTAGGATGGTTCAAACTTGGATTTGTAAAATTATTAGGATTAATTGGAATAGGAAATTTTTAATTTCCTCTCAACAACAATCATACTCTCCTCCGGCAGATACTCGTTTCCACACTTTTCGCAGTACTCAACATCAAGAATCCCACAATCTACCTCTGCCTGCATTACTCTTTCTCTCTTCCATTTTACGTTTCCACCACAAGGACACGGAAAGTTTTTCTTTTTCATCTTACACCTTTACAGAATCCTTCATTTCAATTAATAATCCTTTTTTCCCAAAAGGAGAGATCCTTACCTCATCTTCTTTTTTTAAATGTAAGAACTCTGCTAACTCTTTAGGTATTCTAACGGCAATACTATTCCCTAACTGTGCAATACGAGCTTTTTTCGCTAAACCAAAAAGTCCCAATTCTTTTGATTTTTTCTGAATCTTTTCAACAACTTCTCCTCCAAAAAAAACTTCTCCACAAGAAACACATCTCTTTCCGAGAAATTTGCCTAATGAAACTCCGAATTCTTTGTACTCGATCGTCTCTTCTTTCAGCCCTCCCTCACATAGTGCACATTTCATTTTACTCCTCCGTTTTCATATACTGTATTATAAATATCTCTTCATCATTTCTAACAAAAACAATTTCTATACCATAAGCGTTTGCGTGCCATTTCTCGATCTTTTCTTCTTTCCACTTCATTCCCTTTATCAACACTTTTTCTACTTCTTCTTTCTCAATTCCTAAACAGTCCATTTTCTCTAATGCATGTTTGCTATAGTAAATCTCTTTAATTTATACTCACCAAGATATCTCTGGATATCCTCGTATATAAATTTATCTATATTGGACTTCTTAAATTTTTTCTTTAAACAAAACATTTCTCTTTCTACAAGTTAAAAAACAAACAACAACCTTTATAAAACTCTACAAAATTCCTTTTACTATGTTTTGTAAAAAATGCGGATCACTCCTTCTCCCTAAAGAAGGAGTCATGAAATGTTCAGACTGTGATTACACTCAAGCAGAAGGATTACTTAAAGACAGAAAGAAAAAGAATAATGATCTAGACGTTATGGATAAAGATGCTGGAGAAACAAAACCAAAAACCGCAGCAGACTGCGCAAAATGCGGAAATAAAGAAGCGTACACCTGGAGCTTACAAACACGAAGCGCAGATGAACCAGAAACAATATTTTTTAAATGTGTAAAATGCAGCCACACCTGGCGAAGTTACGGATAAATTTATTTTCGTTTTCTGTTTAATTAAATAAAAAAATAAAAAGTTACAACAAGCTTTAAATACCAGTTTGCGCCAAAATTACTTTGATAAAAAAAGTGGTAGCAGAAAAATTTAAACAACATAGAAATTTAGGCTGGAGTTTTCTCGCACTTGTTTTACTCTTAGGAATTGTTTTAGTATTACCTGGAAACTCAATTAATTCTCTTACTGGAGCTTATGCTTTTGTTTCTGTTGGACAAATTTGTCATCCCGCTCATGAAGTTGAGGCTGGTGCTACGTCCTCACCTTACACTGATTCTTGCAATCCCAGTAATACTATCTGTGCAAATCAAAATGGAGAATATCGATGCGTTCAAAAAGTAACAATTTGGCAGGCTTGCATTAATGATCAACACTGTTTCCCTTCCCGCTCCAGTGCAGGAAGATCAGTAACATCAATTTGCCGTACTGGTTATGGCAATACTCAAACGTGTATGGTTACCGGTTTACCCTCTGCAAACATGAATGTTCCTTGTTTTCATACTGATCAATGTGCGAGGGGCTCTTGCGAAACTGTAGGCGCAAGAAAAGTATGTGTACCTAATCGCGTAGGCGAAGGCAGTCCCTGTTTTCTTGATTCTCAATGTATTAGTTACGATCCCCAAGTTCTTCCAGACGCCTGCGAAGGAGAAACAAATACTCCTGCTAACTCTGCAATAGGAAGATGCAGACCTCGTCTGGTACCTCCAAGCATCGGTGCTTTTACTGCACTTACTGAAAGTCAAGATGCAAATGATATTACCCTTCCCGCAGCACGAACAGTCAACCTTCGATGGACTGCTTCTAATACCCAAGGATGTACCGCTCGAAGCAATCCCGCAACTAGTTTTACCGGTCGAAGAGATCCTAGCCCTCCTGCAGAAACAGTGAATGTTCAAACAAGCACACGATTCACCTTAAGTTGTCAAGGACTTGGTCCTGTTAATAGTCAAGGTATCGGAAGAGCTAACGAACAAAGAGAAGCACATGTTTGTGTAAGAGTTGGAAATATTCCTTGCCCTGCAGCAACAGCACAAGCACAACCTGTTCAAGCTCAACAAGAAACAACATGGACTTATCTTGCTAACGAAGGACAATCTTTTACCATTCAAGGAGTTGGACCAAGAACTGTTCGCTATGGCACAGGATCACAATGGGCTGAAAAAGCTGTTCTCGCAAGCGTACAACATCCCTGCACTAATACCTTTTTTGGAAGAGATCCTGCAGTAGGAATTTCTAAAACTTGTCAATTGCAAGCTACTTCAGATCAAGCCCCTGCTCCCGCACAAGCACAACCATTACCTTCTCCAACTTTAACGTGCACAACTTTTGGAATTGCAGCTCGTGGACAAACAGGACAACAAATCTGTGATCGATATAATCTTCCTAATCAAAATCCTTACAAATGCGCAATGATTGTTGGATTACAAACAAATCAAGCTTACGCTCAAACACCTGCAAATTGCGTTACCCCCCAATTATCTGGTTCATCAACACTCCCCGTTTTTGATCCTTGTACTACTATCATTCCTCCTGTTTCTTATCTTAACCAACAACCTTGTACTCCTTTACAACAAGCGAATAT
>JBAZPJ010000017.1:0-14294 GCA_041648255.1 Candidatus Nanoarchaeia archaeon | reverse complement strand
TTTGAGGTTCATCATTTTACCAAACGGTAAAATAAACGGGTGAGGTCTCGTTAAAAAATATTTTCGCTCGCTATTCACCACCCACCCCTAAAGGGAGGAAGGATCTCTAGCGAGCCTATCATTTAGAGAGACAAGAAAAAATTATTAATGAATTTAAAATAAATTTAAATCAAAAATAGGCATCCTTTTCTCCAATTATTTTTTATTAAAAATGGGAAAGATGCATTTCTTTCTTTTTTAGAATAAGTGTTGTAATCATTAAAGTTGCTCCTAAGAAAATATACACATCTGCAAAATTAAAATGTAGCAGAGAAGCAAGAACAATTGGATCGATTACATATCCAAATCTAATCTTATCCCAGAGTTGACTAATGATGCCTGCGAGAAGAAAACTGGCTGACAATCGCAAGGGGGAAAGAAAGGCAAAGATAACACAAAGGAATAAAATAAGTCCACTCCAGAAAATAAGTAAAAACCAAGTGGGTGGATGCCAAAAACCGAGAAAGATTCCAAAATTATGTGCCGGATTCGTTGCGAGAGTTTTAACAAGTTGATCTATAAAAAGTAAGAGGAATAGGAGTACAAAATACTTTTTCATATCTAATCGATATATACACACATATTTTAGGATTTTCACTTCTTAGTTACGCAGATGATTTTATATAGCATAATAAAAAGGATTATCCTTCATGAAACCGTTCTGGATTGCACAAAATCCAATCGTTACATTAGACTTTGATGGATGTCTTGGCGATCCATTCGTTCCTAAATTAAAATTAATTAAAGATTGGTTTGGAGTGAATGCTACTCCAGAACAAACAAGAAAATCAGGATTTCTTGCTTTAATGAAGCAGCTAGGGAGTAAAGAGAATTACGATACGTTCATGACAAGATTAAATGAAGAGTTAATTATGGAATTTGAAGTCCAACCTTACTGTCTTGAAATGTTAAAGAAACTCCATACAGAAGGATATCGTTTTGCAGTCATTACATCTAGGGAAGACGAATCTAAGAAAGCAATGGAAAGATTTTTGGCGAAGCATTACAAAGGAATTATTGATTATGCACATCACACTAATGAATTAAGCAGTGGAAAATCAAAAGCAGGTTTCGTAGCAAAACTAAAATCAAGAATTCATCTCGATGACGATCTTTACAAATTGGAAGCAATTGCTGGTTTACCTGTAGAATTATTTTATCTAAGAAATCGGGGAAACGCACACATGCCCCTTCCAGCAAACTATAAAGGAAGAGTTATTGAAATCAAAGACTGGAGACAGTTCTATCAAGAAATCATAAGAATAAAACTTATGCATGAAGCAATCTGTAAAGCGAACGAATGGGAAAATAAATGGTCCAACGTCTCAAAAATATTCAAATTCTGGAAAGAAGACGAACAAAGAGCAGAACAACTCATCAAACAATACACAAAAGAAGCGGCTTAATTAGTGAGCTGTAAAGTAACGTCAGGTTAATCTTTTGCTTAACAATATTACTGCTATTAATTTTTCCTTATTACTAAGATATTGTTCTTCCCATTCTTTAGTTTCGGCATATCTCATTATTCTATCTTCTTTACATCTAGGGCATATTGCTGGTGTTCCTATAGTTTTTTTGCTTATCCACTTATATTCACATTTTTTACAAATATACTCTTTTGATGTTTTCTTTGCATGATTCATATGTTCTGTAAACTTTTTATGTGCATTACTTAAAATTTTATTTTTACAATCATTAGAACAAGCATAAACTTGAGATTGTATTCCAAAATCTGAATTTATTAGATTTATCTTGTTTGAAAATCCTAATCCTTTATCACAATTAAGACATTTAGTGCTATTTATTGCTTGATTAATCCAACTAATTAATGGCAAACCTACAAATATAAAGGTTAATACCATTAAAAAATATCCTATATTTTTCCCATAAGGGTTGGGCATTCCACCAATTGTGTTTGACATTCCACCAATTTCAAAAATGAATACGTAAGTTAGTAATAGTATTGGTATTCCTACAATAAAAACTGCTCCTCTAAGTTGTGCCTTATTATTCATTTTTAGTTTTCCCAGTCTTCTTTTTTGAAGACTCTTTTTACTAAGATCTTATTATTTTTTATTTCTAGAAGGTTAATTGATGGTTTTGTTGAGGTATATCCATATCCTGGAACAGGGGATCCAGCATAGTAGGTTTTTGCTTTAGATTTTATCTTGCTAAAGTCGTGGAAGTGTCCTATTGCTAAATAATCTAGATTAGACTGATTAATCTGCGCTAAAGTTATTGGTGATTTTATTTTATTGCCTTTAGCGACAAATGATCCGTGCATCATTCCAATTTTAATCTTTGCATAGTCTTTAGTTGAGAAACCGCTTTTAATTGGACTTATTAGATCTGAAATGTAAGGAAAGCCGTAAATGTCTATTTCTTGAATTCTTTTTATTCCTGCTTTATTAAAAAAGAAAACGTTTTCAGGAAATTTAGTTTTTCTCCAAACACTTCCAGATAGGTTTGGATCGTTATTTCCAGGGATTAAGAATATGCTAATGTTGTTCTTTTTTAGTTTCTTAAATTCGCGGATAACGAAGTTTATCACTTTCTTTTCTGGAAAAGGTGTATCAAAAAAGTCTCCTGCAATAATTAAAATAGAAACTTTATTTTTAATGCAGGCGTTAACTATCTGGATAAAGGTTTGTTGTGTTTTTGTAGAAGTATCAAGATGGATGTCTGAGGTGTGGATGATTTTAGTAATTTTCATCTTTCTTTTTGTGTAGGTTTTTTTCTCTTGCTAGGTTAAGCATTACGATATGATTGCCAATTGGGGTAAGGTTTCTCATCATAATTAAGAAGTAGTGGCTGATGATTGGGTTTTTGTCTTTTAAGACTTCTAGGATGTTGTCGAAGAGTGCTTGTCTGCTTTCGAAGAAGATGCGTGTTTTGTCTACGTTTAAGCTTTGGTAAGCGAAGATGAGGTTTGAGTACATTTCTCTTACTGTTTTGATGAGTTCTAATTCTTTTTTGGTTAGATCGAGTGTGTCTGTTTTTTTAGCGTAGTCGTAGCTGTATCCGATGTAGAGGGAGATTTCTATGAGTCCGTTGATGAAGTCGTATGCGTAGCGGGAGTTGATTGAGTCGTAGATTTGTTTTTTGTTGATTAGTCTTCTTGAGAGGTTACAGAGTTTGCAGAAGGTGTAGAAGATTTGTTTGACTTCTTCGTAGTTGGCTGGTTTTTTGATTGCACAATCTTTAATGAAGTAATCAAATTGAGAAAGAACGAGTAACATGACTCGTTTGATTAGGGTTTCATATTCTGATTCGTCAATGGATACAGTGCATTTTAGTTTGCAGTAGTTGGGTTTACTTTCGATAACTTCTAATCCGGTCAGGAGATGAAGATCTTTTCTGATCAGGGAAAGTTGGTTTGGTTTAGAATAGTTAATGGTGATTTCATCATAGCCTGCTGTGTAGAGGTGTCTGATGATGCGACTGACGTACCAATCTTCATTTTCAGATAAGTCTGTTTCGATGTTGTCAAAATGTTTTTCTTTTAATGAGATAACTAATGATCCTTGCGAAGTTTCAAGATTAAGGAATTGGCCGTTTTTGAGGTTGTTTGCTTTTGCCCATTGGGAGGGAAGAGAAATTGTAAGTGTACTGCCCCCGTGTTGAACAATTTTACGTTGCATAAAAACAGAAAAGTAATAAAATATATAAATCTATCTGGAATGTGTATATTATTAATAAAGATATAATTATACACGAAGAATATATAATAACTCGTCGCTTCTCATATATTTATGGAACAATCAGTAGCTGAAATGTTGGAAAGATTTCAACTCAGAGTTGCTATTACTGATTTTTGTAATATTGGGTGCGTGTTTTGTTCTAACGAGGGCATGGCTTGTGATCAGCGAGACACAGGAAACGTTTCTGCAGAAGATTTTGCTTATCTTTTAGAAGTGTTGGGGAAGAATGGATTGAAAGATCTTTCTTTGACTGGAGGAGATCCGACCTTACATCCAGAGTTAGGACGAATTCTTGGAGCAGTCAATAGTACACAAGGTTTAGAGCAGAAGTTTTTTCATACGAATGGTATTGAGTTGGATCGTGCTCTGGCAACTGGTGGTTTAGATGCTTTTACTAAAATTGCAGTCTCTGTTCATGCGTTTGATTATGGTGCTTGGAAGAAGATTACGCATGGGAGTCAGCAGCAGTATGAACGATTAATGGCTAATCTAACTCATCTTGGTGAAGCAGGGTATGGAAGACGAGTTGAAATTAAACATGTTCCTGTTGAAGGAATTAACACCTCTGATGAAATGTTTAGAAGAACATTAGATTTTTGCAGTCAATATGGTTTTAGATTTAAATTTTTGAATCTTGAAGCGATTGAGAAATGGCAAGTAAGACTGGCACAACCAATTGAAGATCTTACTCAAAAATTAGAACGGTTAGGATGCGAGCAAATTCCAGATCAACGAACATTCAGGGGACAGTCTTCTTATCTGCCGATCACGCCTCTTTCTTACAAAGGAAATCGTGGGGTTGTCATTGAAATTGGATGTGGAGAAAAAGACGCGTGTGACGCGTGTTATGATTCCAATGAAATCTTTGTGATGCCGCCTTTAGATCTAAAACCTTGTCACGTAAGCAACTATACTATTCCACTCGCACAAGCAGTTCATGAGAGAGACGAAAGAGCGATTTTGGATAAAGTTGTTGAATCAAGAAGATTTTTACAAACGAGGCCAGGATTAGATGCAAAATATTGGAGGTTAAAGGTAGTCCAATGAAAAAAGAAAACGTAGTCATTATTTTTGCAAAATGGCCTGTACTTGGAAAATGTAAAACGAGAATTGCAGCTGCAACAAATGAACAATTTAGTTTAGAATTAAGCAGGGCTTGTCTTACTGATCTTGTAAGCAGAATAAAAGGATCAAAAGATTACGATCTTGTTTTTGGTGTAGATAATAAAGAGGAAGCAAGTTTTTTTAAAGAAAAATATGGATTATCGAGCGTTGTTATCTCAAGTTTAGATAAAGAGTTAGTACAAAGTGAGAAGTTCAAAAGTCTTTTTGCTCATCTTCTTGCAATATATAAAAGAGTTGTCTTAATTCCTATGGATGTTCCTTTTCTTCAAGAAGAAGATTTGATTGGTGCGTTTGAGATGTTAAAAAAGAAAAAGTATGTTGTTGGACCTGAATTAAATGGAGGCGTTTATCTAATGGGAATAAGCACACCTTTTGAAAGTGATATTTTTGATAAGGTCAGATGGAGTACGCCTTATTCTTGTAAAGATTTCATTTTGAACTGCACAATTAAGAATGTTGGTGTATTAAATTTGAGAAGCGATCTTAACACTGTTGAAGATATTCTTGCTACAGAGAAATTAATTGATGAGCATTGTCCCACTCTCTCAAATTTTATTAAAAATAATCATCCGTCTAAGTTTAAACGAAAGAAACCGGTAAAAATACTGTTGGAGGGATCATGGTAAAAGTTATTGAATTTTTAGGACTTTCTCGCGCTGGTAAATCCACACAGCAAAAAAGAGTTATCCGAGAATTACAAGGTAGGGGATATGTGTGTGAACCTTTTGTAAGACCAAAGTTCGGATTTAAAGAGGCAGGGAGTGTAGAGAATTTTCATCTTAGATTCTTTGAAGAGATGAGAACAAGTTATGAATCTGCAAGAACCCGTCAGTTAGATTACTTTGTCTTTGATCGTGGTTTTTATGATCGGATTGCGATGCTTACGAAGGATCAAGAGAGTGGTAAGTTATCTACAGCAGGAGTAGAATCTTTAAGAAAAGAATTAGAAGTGTATACAAAAGAAGTAGCTCATGCAGTTTTATTTTTGGTTTCTCCAGAAACGTCATACGGTAGATGGGCAGCACAGAGGGCAGAAGGATTGGATAATGGTGTGTTTTATCAAGGATTGGACGATGAAGAGAATGTCTTTACCTTAAGAAGAGAGCATGACCTTTATCGAAGAATGAACGCTAAGTATCCTCATCTTGTTGAAATAAACGGAGAATTAGAAAAAGAAACGATTACAGGAAGTTTACTTGAAATAATCGGAATAAAAGAGGCGTATAAAAAATGCGTAGGAGCGGATGAAAAATGCACGAAATAGAAGTAAAAATGAAATATGAAAACAAGGAAAATGTTCTTGCTAAGCTAAAAACGTTAGGGGCGAAATTCAGAGAGGAATATCCATTGAATGATACTTATTTTAGTCTTAATGCTACTGACATGAAAGATGCTAAAGAATTTATTAGAATAAGAAAGAAAGGAGAAAAATCAGAACTTACTTTTAAAGGAAAGAAAGAAACCTCTTCAGAAATTTGGAAAAAAATAGAACTAACTACAAGTTTAGGAGATTCAGAAGCGATGAATCAAATCCTAGACCATCTCGGATTTAATAGAATTCTCGAAAACAAATCTATGAGAGAATATTGGATGATTGGAGACGTAGAAATAGCATTCATCTCACTCTTCCAACCTACAGAGCTAGACTGGTTAGAAATAGAAGCACCATCTGAAGAAAAAGTACAAAAAGTCTTAGACCAACTTAACGGACTTGCTGAAACGGTTGGTGAAGAGTATTTCAAAAAAATAGATGAGGCCAAAGCAAAAAAAGCTACAAATAAGTAACAATGGTACTAACAAATCCCAACACTTACCAACAAGGGAAGACTTTAGTCTTCTTTGTCCGACATGGAGAACAACTTAGAGACAAAGAATATAACTCTAAAATTGAAACTCCTTGCTTAGGATTAACACCCTTAGGGAAAAAGCAAGCTGAAGAAATAGCTAAAAAGTTCTCAGCAATAAAAAGTGAAATTGATGGGGTTTATTCTAGTGACGTATCGCGTGCATTGCAAACAGCAGAACCTATAGCAAAATGTCTTCACAAAAAGCTAATCATAAGAAAAGAATTAGCAGAATTCAAAAAGATCGTATGGACAAAGAAAATATATCATCTTCAGTATTGGAAGCATTATCTAAAGCACAGAAATTCAATAAAAGTATTTAACGAGCTATTAGAAAAGAATCAGGGGAAGGTGCTGGTTATGGTAGCACATGCAAATATTATCAAAGGTTTAATTGGTAAAAAGTTGGGATTGCCTCTCAAAGATCGGGGTAAACTTAATCATGATAATTGTCATGTTACGTTAGCGAGATTTGCAGGGAAAAAGTTAGATTATTTGTATTATTTTAACAATAAAGAATTAACAATACCTAAAGAAATGTAAAAAAATGAACGAAGAAAAATTTATTTGCTCAAAGACAGTGGAACTGCAAGGTGAAGAATATTTAGTCTATCTGAAAGAAGTTCCAACACGAATAGCAGTAGGCGGACAGATCCAGAGAACAACAATCAGAGCGTTCATAAGAAAAATATAACTTAGTAAAAAAGGGGTAAACATGGAGCAAGAAACTCTTAATGACCCCAAACAAAACAATTCTCGAATGGACATCCAAAGTTCAATACAAAAAGAGCACCCCCTACATCTCCCTAGTCAAGATATTATCCCAAAAATCAACCCTAAAAAAAGGCAATAAAGTCATCTGCAAACTCGTCATTCTAGAAAACAAACTAAGCGTCCTCATAGACGTAGAATAATTAAAATTTATTCGGTTCAAAACCCTTTGTTTCTAAGATTCTTTTCAGTTCTCGCAATCCGCTTTGATGGATTTGGCATGTTCTTGATTCGGTGAGACCTAAAATATTTCCTATCTCTTTCAATCTCATGTCTTTCTGGTAGTATAATGTTAAGACGAGTTTTTCTCTTTTGTCAGATAACTCTCCTAAAATTTCACTTGCTGCACCAACGTATTCTCTTGTTAGTAAAGACGCTAATGCATCTTCGCTAGTAGCGAATGCATTTTTATCTTCTGTACCTACTTTTGCGAGAAGATCGTCTAAACTAAGAACAGTCACCGCCTTTACTTGTTCACTCAATCTGTAATATTCATCAATTGTTAAATTAAGATGTGCAGCTAGTTCTTCATCAGTTGCACTATCTGCCTTTTCACTTTCTATTTGCTTTTCCGCATTTTCTAATAATTTTTGTTTTTGACGCACACTTCGTGGAACCCAATCCAGTTCTCTTAATTCATCTAGGATTGCTCCTCTGATGCGAATTGATGCGTAAGCTTCAAAATTATCATTTCTTGTTGGGTCATATTTTTGTTTTGCATCTAAAAAACCAACGTATCCTGCACCGATTAAATCCTTTACATCTATTCTTGCTGGTAATCGTCGTGCTAACTTGTAGGCTTCGTGTTGTACAAGAGACATTCCTCTTCTGGCTTCAGCTTTATCTAAGATTGGATAGTTCTTAAGAACTGGATTTTCTTCTTGAACACTTTCTTCAATTTCCGCTGGAGAAGCTTCTCTTTCTTTTTTCTCTAAATCAGCAATCACACCTTGTAGCAATCCTTCATACGGGTCTACTTTTGAAATTACCTCTTCAGTTTTTTCTTCATCTTCGTTTGTTTCAGGATCTGCTTCTTCTTTGTTGGTTAGTGGCTCATATCTTATTTGAGTTCTTAGATCATCGATTTCAATTCCTAATTCTCTAATATGTCTATAAAAACTCGCTCTTCTATCTGGAGAGTTCTGTACTAGTCCAGCAGTTTTTGTTAGATCTCCTCCATTTTCTCTTAATGCTTCTTCATAAGCTTTTTTTAAAACAGGCTCACTAGAAGGAGTTTTATAATAAATCTCAAGAACCCTCCTTGTCTTTTGTAAAACAGATTCATCTTCTTCTACAACGCCTTTCTTCGATCTTTCTCTAAAACGAACATCTAAACGCTGTAAATCACGATAAAAACTCAATTTTGGAATTCCCATTCTTCGTGTAGCTAGAGCGATATTATTTCCGTTAAGTGTCAACGCATGTTCTAATGCACGTTTTATTTCATCTCGCACTTCTGGATGTCTATATCTTATTTTTAATATATGTTCAGCTTCACTCATTCCCACTTTTTCCTTTTCTGGAGGAAGCTCAACAACATTTTCATAACTTAAGGGCTGGTTGAAATTAGCATGCAAAACATCCCACAAAACAGTATTAAAAAACTTTACAGGCAAATCATCCCCAGGGGGAATCATTTCTCTCCCTTCTAGATAACGCATTCTTTCTTCCACTACTTTCTCTTTCAAACGAATGCTACCCAAAGCAGTTAAGGAAGCCAAGTCTCTTTTAGGCAGTTGAATGCTTAGTCGAGCATTTAAACCAACATACTGATTTATTGCTTGACTAACAAGAGAAGCTCCAAAATAATTTGTTCCTGAAGCAAAACTGTACAACGGAAAACTCGCATCAACCACTTCCTGAGGAATTCCCCGACTCACCACTTCTCCTTGTCCATAAATTTGAAAAGAACCTAATTGCCTTAACTGCAATTCCAAGACAGAGAGATCTCTTCCCGGTAATTTTATTGGTAATTCAATTACATTAACCATTTTTTTGCTCGAACTTTGAAATTTTAAATTTGAATTGTACTTAATGCTCTTTGTGGGATCATTCCCAAGATAACATAGGGCCGGAGTTTATCTTGCAATGCCTGATAAGCAGTGCCAACAGGGACACCGTTCCCGGTAAGATGATGCATTGCACTAGTTTCATCTACATATCCCATTGTCTTCATAAAACCAGTTCTTTTTTCTGAACCAGCCATGGCTACTGCCCAATTACTCCGTAAATCCTTTGAAAGAGGATTATACAAATAAGAATGCAATACTGGCTGATTCTCTTTTAACATAGTCAACTTACTTTTCTTCATATAAATAAGAAGATCTCTATCTTGACCATCCAGACTAGGATTGATGAAAAGGTCAACTTCCGCAGCAACTAAGGTAATTGTCCCAGAAGGAACTTCTACTTGCGGATATAACGCTAATGCTGTCAAGGGTGACAGGACAAAATCATTTCCCTTTCTCTTTTTTAACTCTGCAGGAAGATCAAAATATTTTCTCTGAAAATTACTTGCAGATTTTCCTAAAATCAAAGCAGCTTCATCAATATACAACTCCTCTGTAAAACTTACCCAACGTTTTCCTAATAACACGTTGTTTCCTTGGACTAATTCTTGTTTCATTAAAGATTCAAGCTTTCTTTGATTAAAATGGGGTTGATATGCTTCAACAAGTTTGACTCTCGTTCTTTCTTCATTTTCACCCTCGTAAAATAAGTGATACGCTATTGGAGCAAGAGGAACTCTTGAAATCGGTTTATCAGTTTCTTTTTCTTTAGGCGGTTCTTTCTTAGGGGGAGATTCAGTTTCAAAAGCAGCACCCCTTGAATCGCTTAATCTTTTTACTGCCTCATCAAATAATTCATAGAATCTCATTTTTTGAACACCGCGAATAGCAAGATCTCCTTTAGGTTTTATTTCGTTTGGAGTAAAGAGACCTTCTTTTTGTGCTTGTTCAATTATTTCTGATTGAGCACCATATAACGCTATTAAATCATCTTTACTTAATATTCTCGTGTAAGCATCAAATAGTTTTATTTTTAAGAGATCTTCACTGCGGATTCCATTATCTCTTTTAATTCCCCAATGAAACATCTGCTGTTGTAATGCACCTTTTGTCTTCCCTAAAATATTCGCAGCAGGTTCATAGTCAATCGCTTTTCCGATAGGATAAGATCTACCGTTCATTATCGCTTTTCCTTCTTTAACATATCCTTGATCGATTAATCTTTTTTCTAATGATTCAATTAAAATGGATTTTATACCTTCAGCAGAACCCTCTTTTCCAATAGCCGCTTCTAAATCAACGTCAGCTCTTACTTGAGGAATTTCTGGAACACTACTTCTATCAACTTCAAAAGCGGGAGGTTCTGAAACTCTCGATTTTCCAACAGGAACTTCTTTAACAACAATCTCTGGAGAAGAAGAAGCAAGCGGTTGTTCCAAAACCGGCTGACTGCCCCCCCCCATATTTACAGGAGATTCACTTCTCACAACCATTTCAACAAATGGTTTCTGAATTTCAACAAGACTAGAAGGACTCAAGCTTACAACTTCTAAACGACCACCCCTTTGAACATATTGCACAAAAACAGCATCAGATTTATCGGTTACAGATAAAGGAAAAACTCCCAAAGGAATTTTATTCGCACTCACTCTCGCACTTTCATGATTATGAAATAATTCAAACTGAACAACTTGTATTCTCCCATCACTTCCAACAATTGGAATAGGAGATTCATAATGTCCAGTCATACCTCTTTCCAAAGCATATTCTAATACTGTACCAGTTAAATGATCTACAAGAGACCTAACTTTCAAACCAGTATCTTCCCCATTAATTCCCATACCTTTATTGTAAAAACCATTCAATTATAAACCTTACTTTTTGCCATTTAAAAGTAGTATTCTATTTTTCTGAACATTCAAAAATTTTAGCCTCAATGAAGCTTCAAAGGGGGGTGCAAATTCTCCCCCCATTGGGGGAGCGAAAGGGGGAGGGTTACACCTAAATAAAATCAAATAAATCAGAATGGATGGATCATCCCTCTTACTTGAAAAGAACAAATATCTTCCAAGTTCGCTTATCTACTCCCGAACTTGAGCAGGTTACATTAAAAGCAAGAGCTCGAGGATTTGAAACAGTCTCAGATTATTTTCGTTACATCGTTTTCCATTATGATCTTGTTATTGAACAGAAAATTATTGAAACAAACGCAATTACAAAGAAGATTTTAGAAAAAATGGAACATAATCAGCCGAAATAAGCCACATCATTTTGAATAGTGAGTTCTGCTTTAAGTTGTCTAAAATTTTCAATAGTAATCTCTCCTTTCGCAAGTCTTGCTTTCAGAATTTCAACAGGATCAAAATTTCCGCTCGAGCTAGTTGTTTGTATTGGTTGCTGCGGAATAACAAGATTATTTTCTGGTCTTTGAAGAATGGGTTGGTCTTTTTTTAATGAAAACGGCATCTCAAACGCAGCATTCACCTTCTTTTGTAACGCCCGATCACTAATATGTGTATAAATCATTGTAATCGCAATATCACTGTGCCCTAATGCCTGTTTAACTGCATAAATATCTCCAGATCTCTCCCATAACAATGTAGCGTAGGTATGCCTTAACGTATGAAAATTATACCTACAAATCTTATTTCCCGCCTGATTCTGCTTCTCGATCATCCAAAGATTTGCTTTTTTTAACGCTTCCTTATATTTTCTAAACAAATGCTGCGTTGCTATCGGCTCATCTGCCTTCACAATACTTTCAAAAAGATACTCTCCCTCTTTAAGATTACACCAAATCATAATCGCAGAAACAACTTTACTCGGAATCGGAACCACACGATCCTTCCCATGACCTGCCAACGTTTTTCCAGGAAGCTTCCCATTAACAACCCGCAAATGTTTCTTTTCAAAATCAATATCCCTCTTCCGTAACTTACACACTTCTCCAAGACGTAACCCGCAGAATGCTCCAAGAAGCGTTGCAAGCATCACATCCGGCTCTTCAATATGCTTAAACAATTCTAATAACTGCTCTTTGTTAAATACATTCGGCAGCTTTCTCGCTTTTGGAATATGCGGCTTTCTCTGATTCCTATTATTCATAGCTTAACAACTCCGCCGCAATTTTTCTCGACTCTTCCATAAACGTCCACGACTTAGACATCTCCTCTTGCTTTCTCCTTGTCGAAAGCACTTTTCTCGCTCTCGTTTGAGTTAACCGATTATTCTCAATATCATCCTGAATCAACTTATCAGTCAAAAATAATAAGAACCATTTATACGCAGTATACGGATTATAATTATGCGTCACAAGATACTCATACATCACTTTCGCATCATCAGTCAACGGCTTCCCCTTCTGCCCATAATGATAATGCCCACACTGACACAACATATGCAACAACTCCTTCTCAGACCTGTGCAAAAACAACTCCCGAAAAATGTTTTGTAACATCAGTGCTTTTTTCAACGTACTTTTTCTCCTAATCTCTTGGTACTTAAGAGCGTATTCAACCTGTTTCATCATGTTTTCCTCCATCCTAATTTAGTCATGATTCTTTATATGTGCTGTAATGATGCGCCACTTACACGACAAGATTTATAAATAAACCCCAAATTCCTAGTCACAGACGCCAAGGTCGCCTAACCTGGTATGGCACAGGATTGCTAAAAAATTGTAAAGATCCTGCGTCCTCACGGACTTGGGGGTTCAAAAACTAAGAGCAAGAAATGTTCTTACTTGACATTCCCCCCCTTGGCGTATTCATTCTACTGATACGCCTACAGTCAGCGGACTATCCACAGGATTGATACGCTCGGGAAAAGCGTACTAAACCAACAAGTACGCCCCTCTTTGTATGCACAACGTGCGTGCAGGGCTTAAATAAACCCAAAACAAAGAATTCTCATAGGAAACACACCATGTTAGAAAAAGAAGACATCCATCGATACGAACAACGAATAAACGGCATAGAACACTACCTGCGGAACGTCTCTGCGAGGAATAAGGATATCATCCTTTCTTTTAAGAACTACCTCTTTACCCAAGGACTAAGCAAAGGAAGAATCCTAAAATATGTAGAATGCTTAAAAAAGTGGTCTGAAGTCGCAGCAAGCCTTCAAGAAGTCAAAAATAAAGACTTAGACACACTAACCAAAACAGACCTGCAAACAATGGTTAGCTTCATCCAGCAAGAACCCTATTCCCCATGGACAAAGCAAACCTATCGGGTCATTTTAAAGAAATTCGTCTGCTGGAACAAAAAGGCAAAGCCGGGAAAAATTCCAAAAGAGATTGAATGGCTTAAACTCGGATTCAACAAAGCCGAATTAAAACTCCCGGGAGAAGGACAATTACTCACAAAAGAGGAAATAGAAAAGGCGATTAACACCTGCACAACGTTGCGAGATAAAGCATTCTTAAGCCTACTCTACGAGTCTGGATGCAGAATCGGAGAACTTGCCTCTTTGAAAATAGGAAACATTACGTTTGACACCTACGGCGCCCAATTAGTCATCATGGGAAAGACGGGATCGCGAAGAATACGCATCATCAACACCTCTTTCTTATTACGATCGTTTTTAGAAACACATCCCCTTCGTGATAAAAACGATGGTTCCCTCTGGGTTAGCCAAAGAAGTAATCGTACCTTTACACCCGTCAAATATGGTGCCATTCGAACAATGGTACATAACGCTTTTTTGAACGCAGGAATCAAAAAAAGATGCAACCCCCACCTCTTCCGACATTCAAGAGCAACAGAAATGGCAAGCTTCTTAACAGAATTCCAAATGAACCAATA